>CAIZMS010000024.1 GCA_903934155.1 uncultured bacterium
CGTCCCTGGCAAGAACGGGGCAGATCTGACAAAACATGGTGACAAGAAAGATTAGTGTCTTCATGGAATATTCCCGCTCTTCTTTGCTAGCACATCGTATGAGAAGGCAATCTCACCATCAGGATGTTGAACCGAAGCGTCCTTGGACAAGTATGACCTGATATATTCAACATGAACCTTTTCCGGACTCACCACCACACGGACCCGGCCGGAGCCAGGGAAGATATCGCCGCTTTGATACGCGTCCCTGTTATTGAAGGTGTAGTTCGAATTGGCGGGGTCAGGCAGCGTTTGGTATGTTACTCCGTCCTTCTGCTGTCGCGCGAAAATGTGGTCATGTCCCTGGAAGAAAATGGTCACCCCGGCCCTGGCCAGCAACTGGTGTATCGGCAATTCCCACCCCGGGCGGTACTTGTCGAAAACCCAGTCACCGTTGTGATTCCGCCCGCCCCACTCATAGGTATCAGCTTGTTCAATACCGCCTCGTCCCGTCCCGTTAATATGATGGGTAAAGACAAACTTGAATTGGGCTCGACTCCCTTCCAGCGTCGACTTAAGCCACTTGTACTGGGCTTCACCCAGCGTATTATCCCATAAGTCGCGCCGTTTCTGGTCGCCACCGAAAACGTTGTCGACAGGCGATTTCGAGTGCCAGTAGGGATCAATGACGACAAACAGGGCATCCCCCCAACTCCAGGCATAATAGTTTCGCAACAAGCCAATGTGCACCACACTTCCCGCATTTCCCGTGTAGAAGCGGTCAGGTACCGGTTGGGGATACAGGAGGTTTCGATTGAACTGAGCCCAGACCGCCACGTTGTTCGGCGTGCCGTTCAAATTGCACAGAGCCGCCTGCTCATGATTGCCGTTAACCAGAAACAGCGGTGATGAATGGCTTACCAGGCCGAGATAGGGCAATTGCTTGCGATAGACACGGGCAACCGAGTCGGCCGTGACCTCCTGAAGGGCATCGACGCTGAAATCATCCCCCATGCACATGTAAAAGTCCGGGCGGTCCTTTGCCACAGACAGGAGGGTCTGCTCATATAAGACGGGATCATTCTGTTTTGGACTGCGCTCAGGATGGGAGTCGCCCTGCACCTCAAAAGTAAAGAGGCTTCCGGGAGCCCGCTGCGTGTGGAAATGGAATACCGGACCATTTTGATATTCGTCATCCCCGGACTTGCGATAACGGAACCGATAGTCATAGGCTGTATCCCGGATCAGCCCATCCAAGCGCATAAGCGTTGGCACCTTGCCCGGATACTTCCTGACTTCGGTTTTCTCAGTAAAAGGGAATGTCTCCTTCCCATATTCGACATAACCTTCCAGATCATCGGCAGACGTGATGCTCATGCTGATTTGACGGTCAGAAGGGCAGCCGAGAATAAGGGTCGCCACTTGCCAGGCCTGATTGGGCCCAGGAAATGGGCGTTCCTTCCGCTTCGCCCCCCTATCGTCAGCCCCTTCCCTATGACCTTTCGGCTTCCTTCCGGAAGACCGAAACCCGGATGAATTTGAGGTTGTGTCCATTGGTTGTGACATGCCACTGGAAAGTGGGTCGGCCGCCCGGACCGGACCCTCGGGGCACAGGGACAAAAGGACCACAGCTAAAACAGCACAAGCGACAATGGTATTTGGGGGATTCCTGATCATGGAATATTTCCTGTACCGGCCCCCTGATTAGCCGCCCCCGGATTGCGCGAATACACCACACTCATTTCGGCAGTGGCAAGGAGTCTGTCTTTCATGGCCGCCAGCAGCACCTTACGACTGACTTCAGACGGACTAACGCCAAGTTGGACCGGAGCCGAAAGGGCATATAGGGTATATGTATAGGTCTTCGCACCGGGTCCCTTCGAGTGCGGCGGCGCATATTCCATCCGGCCGTTTACACTGTTGTTTCCCCAAACTCCCACGTCTTTGACATTCTTCGGCAGACTCCTGATTTCCGGAGGAATGTTGTACAGTATCCAGTACCATTTAACGTCGCCCGGTCCCGGAATGTGATGCATGATCAAGGCTAAGCTTTTAGTTCCCACCGGAACCCCACTCCACTCCAATGGCAGTGTCGAGCTGGTACCGTCGCCGGTAAACTCCTTCGGGAGTTGACCGCCATCAGCCACAGCAGGACTCCGCAAGGTGAATCCCGTTTTCACACCGGCCGCAGTGAGTGCAACGACAACAGGCTTGCTCGGGCTCGCAGCGGTGGAGCCAAACAGGAAGTCCGTATTCGGTATGGCTGGCAGAGTCTGCATAGGGGAAGAGTAGAGATAGGCAGGAGCGCTCTGATATCCATCCAGGTTGCGGAGCTTCTTCATGGCGGCTCTCTGTTCGTCCATCAACATCCGATTCACCTTGGCGAAGGCCGTGGCATACATCCAGGACACTTCCCCGTCCAATTCGCCATAGCGACGTCCGATCGCCAACACCTTCTGCTTATCGGCCCGTCCCCCTTCCAGGAACTTACGCAGTTCCGTGGACATGGCCTTCCTGACCTCGACCATTTCCGCCAGTGGCGCCTTCTGAAGCACCGTAATGGACGTGATATTCGCGCGTTGCTCGGCGCTCAGGAGCTTGAGGAAATTCTCCCCGCTGTCACCGGTAACCGCGGTACTAATGTCATAATTCCGCTTCCCCATCGCCGGCATATCCTTCATGTAGAAACCCCCGAAGTAGGTGCCATGCCGCTCCGGACAGAAATACACATCAGCCGTAACAGATCCTGCCATCCAACTGAAGAACTCGCTGGCATAGGTCATATAGGCAACATTGTAGAACCTCGAGACTCCTGCGGCGGGACGCTTAAGCAAACTCCGCTCATCCAATTCGGGCCAGGTGTTGAAATCACCGAATTTCATTTTTCCCAGATAGGCCTTCTGGTCAGGTGTCAGCGAGGAAACCACTTTGCCGAATACCTCGGCACGCCGGAAACTCAATTGGGCTTCATAGGCGTAAAAATCACCAACATAACGAATGACGGCCTCGCGGCTCAGCCCCGTGGTGCCTGCAGGGATCTCCCCATCCCGCTCCCGATGGAAGGCCTTGATCAGCGGGATACGTTTCAGTGCCAGCTGTTCGAACTGCCCGGCCTGTTCAGTCGCCAGATCCTCGAACAACTTGCGCTGGCCTTCGTTCAGAATATGCATGACATTCGCCGCCACGCGGCTGAGGAACATGGGATTGTGCCCCTTTCCGGCGGCGTCAATGTCGCGCATGTACTGGAACCCGAAATAATCGCACACCTTCCCCGGTGGCATGAACGTGGCGCCGCCGAAGTCACCAGTGAGAAAGGCCAGCCCGCTGAAGGCGATGGTGCTCAACTGCGCCCGGTCGGAAACAGCCTGATTAAGGGAATACTTCCCTTGTCCCTTCCTCGATTTGTCAGTGCGGGCGTTTCCGCCAGGTCGATCCGCCGGCTCGTCTCCGCCTCCGCCCTGCCCCGGGGGTGGAGCCAGATCTCGCAATTTCTCGGGGTCGAATCCCGCCGACTTGATGGCGCTACCCATGGGCGGCCCGCCCCGAAGTCCGGCCTGACGGAAAGCCTCGTGAATGGCTTTCGCCTGGTCGGCCGTGAGCGAATTGGCGTCATATTTTGCGAGAATGGCCTTAACCCGCGCCGTCTGTTCCGCCGTCAGAACCTCATCCTTCCCCTGTTCTCCACGGCGCAAAGAGCGCCGGTCATCCATTCGCGACTCCGAAGCCTCCTGTGCGAAGACATGCATTGCCGCCACGAGTCCCAATCCCATCACCACACTTGCCAACCGTTTCATTGTCCTGCTCCTTTCCTGATTTTTCCAGAAGAGCCTGATTGCCTTCTTCCGATTGTTTATGAGGGGGCCCGTGCCCTGAAGACGCAGGCCCCGTGAGGCCTATTGGTTCTCAGGTTCACCCTGCGGAGGCGGCCCGCTGTGACCGCCACGATCCTGCCGATTTTCTCCGCTACCCTGAGCGCCCTGTTCGCCATCGGGACGCGGCGGACGAGGCGGCATCAATTCCTCGCGCGTCAACTTGCCGTCGCCATTTTTATCCAGCTTCTTAAGCGCGGCCGGAGCATTGGCGATCTCGTCGGCATCGATGACCCCGTCCTTGTTTGCATCCAGCACCGCGATAA
>CAIZMS010000025.1 GCA_903934155.1 uncultured bacterium
GACGCCTGCGAGGCGGAGGAACGAACCCCGGCCGTGTTGAAGGCAATGACCTTGTACTGGTAGATCGTGCCATCCTTGAGCGATCCGAGGCCGGGCTTGGGCTTGATCTCGCCGCGATCAAGATAGGCGGCCGTCTCCCGCCCTACAACGCGACCGACCTGCACCCACTCCTCGGAGTTCTCATCAGCCCGCCAGATTTCGTAACCCATGACCGCCTTGTCGGCATTCACCGGCCAGGCAATGGGTATTTCGCGCGGCCGGTTTCCGGTCAAGGTGATCGTGCCGACCTCGGCGGGAACGCCACGGGTCGTCGCCTTGACCGCCTCGGAATCCGCACTTTCAGCCGTCACCGCATTCATGGCGCGAATCCGGTAATAATAGTCGGCCTCATCCTCCAGATTTCCAGGATTGGCGCCGCCATCCAGAAAGGAAACGGCAAGCCGGCCAGGAACCGACGCGATTTTCTCGAAGGAGCCCGCCGCCAGTCGGGATCGATACACATCATAACGAACCACATCGGATTCCGGGCTGGGCGCCCAGGACAACGGAACGCACCGGACCTCGTCCGAAACCACGGTTACCTTCTGAACCCGGGCGGGGGGCGGCAGGGTGGTGACCTCAACAGGAGCGGAAGGAGCGCTTTCAGCATTGACGCGATTGATCGTGACGACCCGGTAGCGGTAAGGAGTGCTGTCTCGCAAGGTGGACGCCGCCGTGCCGCCATCCAGAAATAGCGAAACCGACACCGATCCGACTCGTTCAAACTTATCAGAGCCCGCCGGAGCCCGCTCAATGCGATAGAGACTGACAGCCGGAGAAGAAGACGGCGCCCAGGAAATTTTCACAGCGCGCGAGCTTGGCGCGGTAACTGTCACGCCGCCCGGAGCGACCGGAGGCGGAGCTGTGATGGTTTTGACGACCTTCGAGGCAATGCTTTCCGGTCCGTCCTTATCGAGAATGGCGACAAGCTGATAGTAATAGGCAGTCTTATCCTTCAGAGGAAGGCTCTCCGAGCCGCGATCCCGGTATTGAATTTTACGGGGCGCCACCTCGTCAATGGCGGCAAAGGGACCTGTCGGGGATTCTGACCGTTCGATCCGGTAACGGTAAACCTCGTCGGCCGGGGCAGTCCAGGTGATCGTGGCCTCACGCAGCCCCCCGTCGGAAACCGCAACGCCTTCGGGCTGTCCATAAAGCGTACGCCGCTTGGGCGCACCATCCGCCTCGGCAACCGGGCCGCCCGTCCCGGCAACCGGCGCAACAACCACTGGAGCTGGCGCCGCCTGAACCGGAGCCATCACAGAGGACGCCGCCATCACCGGCGCGTGAGCCACAGGCGCCGGGGCCGAAACGGGGCCCTGAGTTACAGGCGCCTGGACCGGGGCCGTGACGATCGTATTCCGGCGGGGATCATTTGTCTCATAGACCACCGCACTGCCGACCTGATTGGCAACCACTTCACGGGGCAGATAATCGGGCACCCGTTCCCGGGTTCGACACCCGGCCAGCACCAAAATCAGTCCCAGCACCCTCGCGACAGAAATCACACTTGAACGCATATCCGATTCTCCTTAGCCTCACCCCAATTCAACCCTTATCAATACCACCCCCCTTTTCCCTCAAACAAGCCTGATCTTTCAGCCGATCGAAGAGCGAATGGACCTTTTGCTCGATTTTCGCCAAGGCGATGTCCGGCGTCACGGCCCACAGATCGGGAACATTCCAGTACTCGATTCGTTTTGCCCACTCCGGATAACGTTGCCGGATCATGGGCAGGTGCTCCTGTTCATCAAGCGCAATAATAAGATTGGCGTTCTGGAAGTCCTGTTCCTGGACCTGCACGGGAAGCCGGGCGGCTGAGTCGTCGTGGATGTTGAGATTTTTGAGTCGTTGTAGAACGTGCGAGGATATGGGCCCTACGTTATCAACGCCGAGCTCGGTTGCCACACCACGGGAAGTGGAGTTTATCGAACAAGAGGTTGAGACTGCCAGATAATTGAACAGTATTTCGGCGAAGCGGCTCCGGTAGTAATTGCCGGTGCAAAGAAAGAGAACCTTGAATGTCATGAACGTATTATCCGCATTGCTGCCTCGGGGGTCAAGTTGAGCAAGATAGCTCTAATCCTTAAGCGCAGGTCGGGCATTAGCATGCCACGACGCCCCAGGCAACGGGCGATCACAATGCTCCACTTCTGATTTGGGGCTTTCCATGGAGGGGTGTTTTCCGGTATTCAATTTTCCGCTACTTTCAATAGAAGGAGACCGACTTATGCCCAGAACACCAAGACTGAACAAACGCCCCGAATGGAAGGCGCTGAAGAAACATGCCGACGTCATCAAGGCCACACACCTGCGGGATCTCTTCCGTGATGACCCGGGTCGCGGCAAACGCCTCGCCCTGGACGCCTGCGGAATCTATCTCGACTATTCCAAGAACCGGATCACCGACGAAACCCTGAAGCTCCTCCTCGATCTCGCCCGCGCCTGCCGCGTCCAGGAAGCCGCCGGGGATATGTTTGCCGGAAAAGCCATTAACGAGACCGAAAAGCGCGCCGTCCTTCATGTCGCTCTCCGCAACCGATCCAATGCCCACATTCTCGTTAACCGCAAGGATGTGATGCCGGAGATCAATGCCGTACTCGAGAAGATGGCCGGCTTCGCCCGGAAAGTCCGTGCCGGGGAATGGCTGGGGTACACCGGAAAACCGATCACGAATATTGTCAACATCGTCATCGGCGGCTCAGACCTGGGACCCGTCATGGCCTATGAGGCGCTGAAACCCTATGCCGACCGGAAGTTAACCCTGCGGTTCGTGTCCAATGTTGATGCCACCCATTTCGCCGAATGCACCCGCGATCTTGACCCGGCCGAAACCTTGTTCATCGTGGCCTCCAAGACCTTCACCACGCAAGAGACCATGACCAACGCCGAGAGCGCACGGGACTGGTGTCTCGCCGCCCTCAAGGACAGAGCCGCCGTGGCGCGTCATTTCGTAGCCGTTTCCACGGCCGCCGATGAGGTCGCCAAATTCGGGATCGATCCCGCCAATATGTTCGGGTTCTGGGACTGGGTGGGCGGTCGCTATTCCCTGTGCTCCGCCATCGGCCTGCCGGTCATGATCGCCATCGGCCCCGAACATTTCACCGCCATGCTGGATGGCTTTCACGCCATGGACCGGCATTTCGCCGAAGCGCCGCTGGAACAGAACATGCCGGTGCTCCTCGCGCTCCTCGGCCTCTGGTACAATAATTTCTTCAACGCCCAGACCCAGGCAATCCTGCCCTACGACCAGTACCTGGCCCGCTTCGCGGCGTATTTCCAGCAGGCTGACATGGAGAGCAACGGCAAGGGGGTCGACAAGCAGGGCAAGCCGGTCCAGTGGGAAACCGGCCCCGTGATCTGGGGCGAGCCCGGCACCAATGGCCAGCACGCCTTCTACCAGCTCATCCATCAGGGCACCAAGCTCATCCCCTGCGACTTCATCGGCTTCATCAAGAGCCAGAACCCGATCGGCGACCACCACGACAAGTTCATGGCGAACTACTTCGCCCAGACCGAAGCGCTGGCCTTCGGCAAATCCGAGGCTGAGGTCGTGACCGAGGGAACGCCGGCGAAACTGGCTCCCTTCAAAGTGTTCAACGGAAACCGACCCACCAACAGCATTCTCGCTGAACGGCTGACGCCCAAGGTGCTAGGCGCCCTGATTGCCCTCTATGAGCACAAAATCTTTGTGCAAGGCGTTATCTGGAATGTCTATTCCTTTGACCAATGGGGCGTCCAACTCGGCAAGCTCCTCGCCAATAAGATCCTGCCGGAATTGAAGACCCCGAGTGCCGTCCTAGGGCATGATTCATCCACGAATGAGTTGATCCGCCGGTACATGGCGGGGAAATGAAACCCGTGCCCCATATCTTACTGATCGGGAACGACGGACAAGTCGGCTACGAGCTGGAACGCTCACTGGCTCCGCTGGGGCGGGTAACGGCACTGTGTTATCCTGCTCTTGATTTCGCGCAGCCTGATTCGATTGTCAAGGCGGTGCGGACGGCCAGGCCGGATCTGATTGTTAATGCGGCAGCCTACACGGCGGTGGATAAGGCGGAGACCGACACGGCGGCCTGCTGGAAGCTCAACGCCGCCGCGCCCGCGATTCTCGCCGAGGAGGCTAAACGACTGGGCGCGGGACTGGTTCACTATTCCACCGATTTCGTTTTCGACGGACAGAAAAAAGCGCCTTACACGGAAGAGGACACCCCGCATCCCCTGGGTGTTTATGGGCAAACCAAACTCGATGGCGATCTAGCAATCCGGGAATCCGGCGTGCCCCACCTGATTTTCCGACTCGCCTGGGTGTACGGACGGCGCGGAAAGAATTTTCTGCTGACGATGCAGCGATTGGCCGGAGAAGGAAAACCGATCCGAGTGGTTGCCGACCAGATCGGCTGTCCCACCTGGTGCCGGACCATCGCAGACGTCACGGCCGCCGTCCTGGCGAAAACACAGACTCCGGATGGCGCCTTCAACCTTCGCGATGTCAGCGGCCTGTACCATTGTGTGTGTTCAGGCGAAACCTCCTGGCATGGCTTTGCCCGAACCTTTATCCCGCCGGAAATCCCCGTCACCCCCATCACCACCGCCGACTACCCGACCCCGGCGGAACGCCCCCCCTACTCCGTCCTGTCCTGCGCCAAACTTGAAAACACTTTCGCCATCACCCTTCCCTCCTGGCAAACCGCCCTGCAGGAGTGCCTGGGGGAGAAAAGCTGTTATTAATCCTCATCATGGGTTGTTTATGGAATGGCGACGGTTGGTGTACCGCCTTCAGGCGGCTGAGAAAAGGCCGGCTAAAGCCGGTACACCAGCGTTGGGAACCTCGAACGCTTGCCTTAAGTAAGTGCTATTCGGTTGTTATGTTGAGCACGAAAGACTAGGATGCAACCCATCTTGGTTTTGAATCATGGGGAGGAGCATGATGGAACGATTATTTGGAACGGATGGAATCAGGGGACGGGC
>CAIZMS010000026.1 GCA_903934155.1 uncultured bacterium
CGGAAGACGAATCCGCCCGCTCCCGCCGCGCCGTAGGCAGACAAATCCAGGCTGGTTTTCGTGCCTCCGGATTTGGAGACCACCACTTCCTGGGCAAAGGAGGGGACAACAAACATCACCGATAGCAACGTAAATAATATTTTATTCTTCATAGTCTCTCTTTTTCGCGATTACGATTACGATGGGAGCAAAAATCGCCTCGCATTATCTCTCTCACCGTGTTCCTGTCAATTCAAACGAAACCGGAATCCGGCGGTGTGAGGAGAGATACGATGGCGGCAGGCCGGACACTCGGCGAACGGACTGAACGGCACGCATAACCGAGGCATCCATGACGGGGTTCCCGGAACTGTTCATCAGTCGACTTCCGATGATGGCGCCATCGGAGCTGAAGGTGAGTTCAACCTTGGTGACCAGTCCGGCGATACCGATGTCGGTGGGTTGATCCCAGGCCCGGTACATGGCCTGCCTCACCATATCGAGCACCACAAATTCCTGGGAGATCGGGGAGCCATCGCCAAACCGGGAATCGCCATTTAGGAGGCGGCGCATATCCGCCTCGGACAAGCTTGATTTTTTGCCGAGCTTGGCGCCACGCTCCAGCAGTTTTCGAACTTCCTCGGGAGTGAGTTTCCCTTTGCCGTTGGGCATCGACTTTTTCACAAGTGTTTTGCTGATCTTGATTCCGCCGGTTTTCTTGACCTCAGGCTTTGGGGGTTCCTTGGGTTTGGCTTCTGGTTTTTTTCTGGGTTTTTCCAGGATGGCAACCTCATCTTTGTCGGGCGGGGGGATCTCCTTCTTTTCTGCGGCCTTTTCTTCCGGTTTATTCTCCGGCTTTGGGATATCCTTCATCAGGTCGGTGGGCGATGCTTGCGAATCGCTGGGCGGCGGTTCGACATAGAGTTCGAGGGGTTTGCTCATATCCGTCACGGAATCGTCGCACCCGTGGATCAGGGGAAGCGCGAGAAGCAGGCCGATGAAAAGGCCATGGCCTATGGTAACCAGCAGCAGTTCGGTCGAATAGTTTTGACGGGATGCAGTCATGCGAATAAAACTAAGTAACGCAAGTGACGCATGGGGTCAAAGGAATACCGGACGACAGGAAGCTTGGACCGAGAGTAATTATTAATTGACATATTGCGATATGTGAATATATTAATGGACGTTTTGAATGAAAAAAAGAGGTGCGTATGATTCTGACAATAAAATCAGCATGGATGGCTGGTGTGGTGCTGGGCGTGATGGGGTTATCGTTGACGGGGAGGGCTGGAACCGCTCCGACCTTGGCCCAGTGCATCACAACCGCTTTGAAAGTGAGTCCGGATGTGAGGTCGGCTTCCGCCCGTTTGGAAGCCGCCGTTGCGGCCGTGAAGGAGGCTTCCTCAGCCTATTACCCGCAACTTGGACTTTCCGGCAGCTGGACGCGGACGGATAACCCGCCCCAGGCGTTTTTTATGTCACTGAATCAACGACGCGCCTCGCTTGAAAAGGATTTCAATCATCCTGATGATATCGAAAACGCACGGGGCAGCGTGGTGGCCCAGTGGCGTGTGTGTGACGGCGGTCGCCGTATGGCGGATAAGAGGGCCGCGAAGATGGGGGCCCAGGTACAGGAGTCGACTCTCGACATGGTTCGTAATGATCTGGTCTATCAGATTACGCGGGCCTATTACGGCACCCTTCAGGCGCGTGCCTTTGTCACGGTTCGGGACGAGGCGGTCAGGAGCATCGCGGAAAGCCTTCGGCACGCCACCGAGCGATACAATGCCGGAAGCACCCTGAAAACGGATGTGCTGAATCTGGACGTTCAACTCTCTCAAGCGCGGGAAGACTTGATCCGAGCCCGGAACGGATTGCAATTGGCGGTGGCGGCCTTGAACACGGCGGTTGGCGAAGAGCTGCTGAAATCGTCTGATCTGTCAGATCTGTCTGATCCTCCGGATCAGTCTGAGCGGGCGGATCAGGTCGGAAAAATTGATTCCCGTCCCGAGTGGAGTGCCGCCCAGGCCCAAGTCCGGATGGCGGAGGCCATGGTCTCCCGGGCTCGGCGGGACTATGCGCCTGTCCTCAACGCATTCGGATCGGTGGATTGGGATACCGAGCCTTTCCATGGGGCGGAGCAGAGCTACATTGCCGGGGCCGCGGTTGAGCTGAATGTCTTTGACGGGTTCCGGACACGGGCGGGTCTGGCTCGCGCATCAGCCGGGCTGGTGGCGGCCCAGGCGGAATCTGATAAGCTTGGAAAGAGGCTGCGACTGGACATGACCGAGTCTCTCCTGAACGAACAGGAAGCCCGCGAACGGGTTGAGGTGACGGGGAAAAGCCTGGCCAGTGCCGAGGAAGCCCTGCGGATCACGGCGGAGCGTTACAGGCAGGGCGCGGCGGATATCACCGAATTGATGGCGGCCCAGGTGGGGTTGATCGCCACCCGGACTAGGCGGGTCGCCGCACAGTATGACAGCCTTATCGCGCGGGCCAATGTGGAGCGGGCGGGTGGCCGGTTGGCGAATAAGTATTCAGAAGTCAGTGTTCAGAAGTGAGAATAGACGATATGGGAGGCATGACGATGAGCAGAATCAATGAACGGATTGGAAGCATTGTGAAGGTGGCTTGGCGGCCGGTAGCCGGATTGGCCGGATTAGTCATCATGGCCTTGTGGATGGCGGGTACCTTTGAGACCAAGGTGGGTCC
>CAIZMS010000027.1 GCA_903934155.1 uncultured bacterium
AGCGCGGTGACATCGCCATCGTTTGCCACCTCAACCGGAACCTGCCATTCCTGCTGAAGACGATTAAACAGGTCGTGAGCCTGCGCATATTGCCCCGGGGGAACCGCTCGGAAAAGGGATGCCACCATGATCCGGTTCGCCACCACCACCCCGGCCGTGCTCCCTCCGATCGCATCCACACGCGGCATAAAGGAAGCCGCTTTCCTCAATCCTTCATTGAGTCGACCATAATGGTATTCAGGATCAGGCTGATTTTTGGGATCCCAGGGGAACTCGTCGCTAAAGACCACCTTCCCATGATCCACGGCGCAGATCTTGAAATCACTGGCGCCCAGATCAAACCCAAGTCGATAGCCATCAAGATGCCCGCCTGCGGCTATCGCCGCGTCAGCCGCCTGCGGCATCTTCACCAAAGTCAGAATCTCAACCGTCATGGAACGATTGTAGACTTTCTTCATCAGGTCGGCATCAAAGGCCCGTTTCCCTTGTTCGTTGTATTCACACTGGAGCCGGCGGCACAGCCAGTCCGGACCCGCCAGCATCAAGCGCCAGCCCCCGGCAGACCAAAGCAGGAATTTCACCACCCGTTCGGCCAATCGAAACACCGTCTCGGCCGGCCAGTCGGAAGGCAACGTCAGGTCATACCGCGCCATTCCGCCAGATTCCCGTTCCAATGCAATCGCCAGTCGTTCCCCGGATGAAGTTTCTCGGGCCGCCTTCAACACCCGGATCAGTGGATCGAATGCAAAATCCAAGGGCGCTTGGATGGCTGGATTCGCCGCTCTGCTATGTTCTTTCTTTATCATGGGCAGTAGTCTATTTTGTCATTGTCTATAAGGGAATAGCAGGAATGATCGAATGTTTAACAAAAATGACTGCGCCTGATGACAACCAGAAGAAGTTGCTGGCGTGCCAGTCCCTGGCTGGACGTCTACCGAAACCTCGTGACCTTTTCGCCGGCATTCAGGGCTTTCTCACCGTACTGCCCGAGAATCCGCTTCAATTCCATCGGCATGGCGACCGCTACCTGCTCCGGGGGGCGCCCTTTCTGCATCACCGGTTTGTCCTCGTGGCGTGTCTTTGTGAACCCGGCTGCATCGTTTTGGACGGCGATGTCTTCCGGATTGAACCGGGTCATGGCCTCTTGATTTTTCCCTATCAGAACCATTACTACGTCAGGCTGGAACATCCGGAACGGATCAGCTGGCTATTCACCACCTTTGAATATCCAGCGTCGGAGAAACTGGAGCCATTGCGCAATACTCCCTTTCTTTTCAACGCACAGGATCTCCAGCGGCTCCAACAAGTCACGGCCGCGTATCTCCATGCACGAAAAGGAGCAAACGAGGCGACGCATGACATGCCGCTTGAAATTGCCCTGCTATTGAGCGGTCTGCTTCAAGGACAACGCCGCCGGGGCAAAGGCCTCGCCGGCAAACCGTTCCCCGACGGCCCCCAGGCCCAGTTCCTCCGTCCGCTCTTTACGTATATTGAACGGCACTTGGAGGGCTCGCTCCGGCTTGAAGACCTGGCGGCGTGCGTTCATTTGTCGTCAAGCCGACTCAGGGCGCGATTCAAGCACACGCTCGGCATCGGGCCCGGGGAATTCATCCGTCACACGCGAATTCACCGCGCGTGCAGCCTGCTCAACAGCACAGACCTGAACGTCACCCAGATCGCCGAGAAATGCGGTTTCAATTCGGTCTTTGCGTTCAGCCGCACATTCCGGAACATCGTGGGCAAACCCCCAACCCTCTTCCGGCACGACAGGTATCAGTGACTCCTGACCATTTCATTTTCGAAACCGCTTGACCGTTACGGCCTTCCTCGTTATATTCAAA
>CAIZMS010000028.1 GCA_903934155.1 uncultured bacterium
CATTAGTGACTGGAGTTCAGACGTGTGCTCTCCGATCTCTAGTCAATGATGAGGTCATTGATAATTACGAAGGAGGATAACGATGAAACTTGTTCAGGCGATATCGGGCATAATGGTCATGATGGTGTGCGGTCTCTCCTGGGCGGCGGATTCGGTTGTGAAGCCGTCTGCGAAGGGGGCCATTCAGTTGCCTCCTCTTCCTTACGCGGAAAATGCCCTGGAACCGGTGATCTCGGCAAAAACCATGGGGTTTCACTACGGCAAGCACCACAAAACCTATGTGGATAACCTGAACAAATTGATCGCGGTCTCCGAACTTGAGTCCCTGCCGCTCGAGGAAATCATGAACGTGACGGCGAAGGCAAGGGACAAGGATGGTCTGGCGATTTTCAATAATGCCGCCCAGACTTGGAATCACACCTTCTTCTGGGCCAGCATGAAGCCGAAAGGCGGCGGGAAGCCGGAGGGTGCGCTGCTGGAGAAAATCAATCAATCCTTCGGAAGTTACGACCAGTTCCGACAGGCTTTTCTGGACGCCGCCGTCGGGCAGTTCGGGAGCGGATGGGTCTGGCTGGTGGTCGATGCGGGTGGCTTGAAGGTGGTCAAGACGGCCAATGCCGACAGTCCTGTGGCGCACGGACAGAAGGCGCTGATCACCTGTGATGTGTGGGAACACGCCTATTATCTGGATTACCAGAACCGACGGAAAGATTTCGTGACAGCCTTCCTGGATTCCCTGGTGAACTGGGAATTTGCCGCCGCTCAGCTTGCGAAATAACCGACTTTGTTTTGTCGTGCTTGCCTCCGGTATGGGGGTGTGATATCTCTCTTTTCATGGGGCTCGAACCAACTATTCTGGTGAAACTGCAAGGCGTTTTCGGGAAGTATTCCGAGATAGCCGCTGTATATTTATTCGGTTCAAGGGCAACCGGAACGGCGCGTCCGGATAGCGACTATGATTTGGCAGTGGTGTCGACGCTCGGACAGCAAGCCCGCGGGAGAAAACTGGACATTTTGGCGGATTTTGCAAGAGATGGCTTCGAGAACATTGACCTCACATTCCTCGACCACGACAATATGGTTCTCCAGCATGAAGCCGTCCGGCTTAATCAAATTGTTTTCCGCCGCCCGGAATTCGATCATGGATCCTTCTATTCCCGTGTCGTGCGCATGTATTTTGACATCCTGCCGCACTTGGCTATCCAGCGGCAGGCTCTCAAGGAAAGGATCCTCCATGGTGCGGCCTGACGTCATTCACAAACGGCTTGGGAAAATCGAGGAATACCTGTTGATCTTGAAGGCGATCCAGCGATACCCAAAGGAACAATTTCTGGCCGATCCTGAGAAATACGGTAGTGCGGAACGTTTCCTGCAACTCACGATCGAAGCGTTAAACGATATCGGCGGACACCTTGTGGCCGACTTGAACCTGGGCGTTGTTGACTCCGCCAGCGACATCCCTCGCCTTCTTTTTGAAAAAGGGTATCTTGGCGAGGAGCTTCGGGAAACTTGGATTCGCATGATCGGCTTCCGAAATGTGCTCGTGCATGATTATCTGGACGTTGATCGTGTGGTGGTTCATCAAGTTTTGAGTGACAATCTTCATGATGTCCGTGCTTTGATGCGCATTTTCGCCCAATTTCTTTGATCCATAGATGAATTCGGAGGAAATGATCTCATGAGTCAAATGTTACTTGTTCTCGCTTTTTTGTTTGCACCGTGGTGCGCGGCGAACGCCGGGATAACTCTCGACAACCTCTTTCCAGACCCCACTTCTGGAATGTCGGTGATGCAACGCCAGCTTTCCTCATCTGCATGGTATGCGACCCCGATAACAACCGATGGGTCGGATTATACCCTGACCGAAGTGAGTGCGGAGATTGCGGACTCCAATCCTGCTGGCACCCTTTTTATGGAAGTTTGGACTGTGGGCGGACCTCTTGATAATTATGCTCCGCAGACAAAAATAGATCGGCTTTTCTTGGTTGATGCCAATTATCCCAAGGTTTTTACCGGTAACGTGAGCCTGAGTGCCAACACCAGTTATTTTATCGTGACAGGCGTTGATAACGGTGGGGGGCAGTGGTTTGAAAAGATTAATTTCGGAGATCCGTTCGGGCCTTATTTTTTGGTCCAGTCCGGAAGCTGGTCTCTTTCGACAATCGGGGTCGGTACACCCCAGTCCCTGAAAAGTGCAGATTTCGGGGCGACGTGGACTGATGGTGGCGCTCTGTCGGCGCCGTTACGGATGTCGATCACGGCCATGGCTGTTCCCGAGCCCTCAACCTGGAGGCTGCTCGGCCTCGGAATTCTCGTTCTCGCTGGGCACGCCCTGCGTCGGCGAGTTTGAGTTCCGGAGAGGCGTATCCCGGCTAGGACGTAACGACTATTTCGTGCTTTATATTTCAATAATAGTCTTTACAGGTGTGAGTTAAGAAAGAAAAACCAGATGCCGGAATGCAGAGTTAAATTTCCTGTTTTGCTGCCGAGTCCACGATCCATGATCCTGTGCGAGGGAAGCCTTGCGTTGTCGGGGATTCGGCGAGTGGTTGTTCGGGAGGATTCTGGCGTGATAGCCGGAATTGCCGGGCGACTCAGGCAGGTGGCGCAGCAGTATTGCGGCGTCGAGTGGTCTGTGGAGGCCGTCGGGTCGGAGCCTTTTTCGGGCGTTATTTCCCTGAGAATTGATCCTGAAACCGTTGTTCATGAACAAGGGTATCGGTTGTCGCTGGATTCCGGTCAGATTCGGTTGACGGCTCATGATCACGCTGGTCTTTTTTATGGCGTCATGACGCTGATCCAACTTCTGCGCCAGAGTGGCGACTCCCTGCCGCTGGGAGTGATTGAAGATCATCCTGATTTCCCGGTTCGCGGGGTAATGCTGGATATCAGTCGCGATAAGGTTCCGACGATGGCAACCTTGTTTGCGCTGGTTGACCGATTCGCCGAATGGAAAATCAATCACCTCGAGCTCTATACCGAGCACGCCTTTGCCTATTCCCGCCACCCGGAGGTCTGGGCTGAGGCCAGTCCGATGACGGGCGTGGAGATTCGTGAACTGGATGCCTATTGCCGGGAACGGTTCATTGAGTTGGTTCCCAACCAGAACTCCTTCGGACATATGGCCCGCTGGCTGAAACATCCCGCCTACCGGGATCTGGCCGAATGCCCGGACGGGTATGACACACCCTGGGGGTCGCATTCGACGCTCCCGAATAGTTTAAACCCGGCGGATCCGCGGAGTCTGGAGCTGATTGCGGGGCTTTATGAGGAATTTCTGCCCAATTTCTCAAGCCGGAAGTTCAATGTCGGCTGCGATGAAACCTGGGATCTGGGACAGGGAAAGTGTCGCGCACTGTGCGAGCAGCAGGGGAAGGGGCGCGTGTACCTTGATTTTCTTCTGAAGATCCATGAACAGGTCCGGAAGTATGGTCGGACGATGCACTTCTGGGGCGACATCATTATCAGGCATCCGGAACTTGTGGCGGAGATTCCCCGCGATGTGGTGGTGCTGGAGTGGGGCTATGAGGCGGATCATCCGTTTGCAGAACACGGCGCTCTTTTTGCCGCCTCGGGGCTTTCGTTCTATGTCTGCCCCGGGACATCTTCGTGGAACAGCATTGCCGGGCGCACGGAGAACGCGCTAGCCAATCTGAAGGCGGCGGCGGAAAGCGGACTGAAGCACGGTGCCGCGGGGTATCTCATTACGGACTGGGGTGATAACGGTCACTGGCAGCCGCTGCCTGTCAGCCACCTCGGATTTGCGGCGGGCGCGGCGCTGGCGTGGAATGCCGCTGGAAACAAGAATCGGGATTGGCGTAAGGTTTTGGATGTGCATGTTTTTCAGGATGCCGCCGGGATCATGGGGGGAGTGGCGATGGATTTGGGGAATGCCTATCTGAAATGTGGACACCAGATCGCCAATGCCTCCGTGCTGTTCCGGCTCTTGAACGAGAAGCCCGACTGGCCGGTTCCGGAGGCGGTGACGTGGGAGACCCTGGGGCAGACGCGGGACTTCGTTGCCGCCATTCTGGAACGGTTGCCGCGCGCCAGAATGGCCTGTCCCGATGCCGCCCTGGTGGCGGATGAATTCATGAATGCCGGGCGGATGTTGATGGCGGCGTGTGACATGAAGATGCCGCCGAGGACGGCGGCTACTACAGAATTGCAGATGAACACGATTATTGTTGAACACCGGCGGCTCTGGTTGGCGCGAAACCGGCCCGGTGGGCTGGGGGATAGCCTTGTCAATTTGGAGCAGAGACGAAAGGAGTTGTCATGATGAGCAAGCCTGCAGAACTTTCCGGAAACCTGACGCTGACCACTATCAAAAAAAGACGAAGTGTGAGGTCGTTTACCGATCAACCGGTTCCTGAATTGGATTTGCTGACCATGCTGTCGGCGGCGAACCGTGCCCCCTCGGCGCACAACCAGCAATCCTGGCGGTTTATCGTGGTGCGCGGCGAGAAAAAGCAGGCGTTGGCGGAACTGGTCAACAGCCGGGCGGCTGACTTTCCCCGACCCTCCTGCGCCCTGCTACGCATGGCCTCGCGGACGATTCTCAGCGCTCCCGTCGTGGTGGCCGTGGCCAACACCGGGGAACTGATCCGGCACGGCGGCGACTTGTTCCAGGTGAACAAGGAGATGGCGCTCGATTTTTTCAGACTGATGGAAATTCAGAGTTCTGCTGCGGCGGTTCAAAACCTGCTTTTGGCGGCAACTTCAATGGGTATCGGAACCGTCTGGCTTGGGATTCTCTACTTGATCAAGCATGAGGTCCTGACGTTTCTCGAGGAGCCGGATGGCGAATTCATGGCCGTGATTCCGGTGGGGTATCCCTCCCGGGTATCCGAAGGCCCCAAAAAGCGCCCACTGGCCGTTTCAATCCGCTACCTGGATTAGGGGCTCACGCCATCCGACATCATTGCGGAGGCGGGGGTCTGAAGCTGAGTTGTACGTTGTCGGGAGTGGTGTCCATGAGGTCCCGGCGGCGCATGACTTTGACCTGCACGGCATCCGGGTAGGAATAGAAATCCACTACGGCATCCAGCGTGGTCAGCATCCAGGGTTGGGTGAAACTCCCGCCATTGTGGGTGAAGACAATTCCGCCCGCGACGTAGTTGCAGCTATGAATCGCCTCGCTTGCGTTTTTCATGAGCAAGATGACATCGCCCAGCTTGAAATCCTGTTTGACCTCCACATAGTCGTTTGCCAGAACCTGGGCCACGTGCGTGAGGTTGGTGAATTGGCCGTCGGCCCTTTCGTTCAGAAAATTCATGGCGGTGTAGTGGCAACTGGCGAACTCGGGGTCGCCCTCATGCCAATACCGGTAGATCCGATCCCTCGCAAAGCCGGGCAGGAGCATGGAGACGGGAACATCGCGGCAGTCATCGGTGCCCTGCAATGTTTTCATCAAGGTTCGGACTTCGGCTTCGCGATGGGGAACTCCCCAGTAACGCGCCAGGGTGTCCACGTCGTCCTCGGGCAGTACCCTGACGCGGGCCACCAGGGTGGATTGTCGCGACAGGACAGTGAAGAGGTTGGAGTAGACGCCCACCGAGGGATAACATTCCAGCACGAAGTTCAAATCTGAAAACATCTGGGACTTGCCCTCGTGATAAATCAGGGATTTGACGAGATCCATCACTTCGGGATCCATGGTTCCCTTTTTGAGCCAGTCGTCAGGGCTGTCGCCGCTGAATCGGAAGGGCCAGGCGCACATATCGTTCGGGGCGTATTTTGCCAGCATTCCATAGAGCTTTCGCCGGATCGGGTCACTGAGCGAAACGATCCACTCGCCCGGAGGGGTCAGGATCCGGCCGGTTCCGTCAGGTGCCGGGCTCATCGTGGACGCAAGATCCCTGATTTGCTCCGGAGTCAGCCCGCAGGATTGAAGGGATTCCATCAGCCCAGCCGAGGATCCGCCTGCCACATACCACTGGGTTTTTTTGACTGTGAAGTTCTGAAACTGAATTCTGTCCGGAGGGATTTCAATGGACGACGGTTCATACCAAAGCCGACCCCAGGCTCCGATTCCACAAACGTGAATATCCTGGCTGCGGGGCGGCCATTGGGAAAAAGAATTCAAAAAGCCATCAAACCCCATGGAGACAAAAACCAGGCTGCACACCGCCAGCCCGGCAATCCATCCAACATGTTTTTTCTTTATTCGCTTGATTGTCATGGCCTGAAGGACAGAGCGCCGCAGGAAGATTGCGCGAAATACACAAAAGGGCGTGATTATTATCGGAGCGCAATTATTTCTCAATCAGAATTATCCTGATTCGGGATCAGGGTATTTCTGATTCACAAGATGGGGGTAGGTGAGTCAATTGAAACCCCTTGCCGCTCATGTCTGGAAGTCGTATCTTTCAGGCTTTTAGCCGATTCGTGATCTAGGAGTGCGGGGAGGGGTCATGCACATGACGTTGAAACACAAAATTGTCTGGCTTGCCGTACTGGCGGCCGCATTGCCGGTGCTGGTGATGTCGATCCTGATCTTGACTCAAAAGCAGGGGCTGATGTCAAAGATTGTGGCCGATATGAATTCGATTTCCGGGAACGAGACCGGTGAGATCGCGAAATTGGTTCACGGGATGTGCGCCATGTCCAACCGTCGGACGGAGCAGCGGCTGCGTGAGCATCTGGCCTCCGCCCGGGCCGAACTTGAGGCGCAGGGCGTCATTACCTTCGACACCAACCAGATGGTTTGGGTGGCCTGCAACCAATTCACCCGGAAGGCCACCAATGTGCCCTTGCCTGTGCTGAGGCTGGGGGAAGCCCGGTTGACGCCGAATGCCGAGTTCACGGTGCCAAGTCCGGTTGTGGATATTGTTGCCCGATTTTCGCAGTGTTACTGCACCATTTTTCAGCGCCTGAACGAGGATGGCGATATGCTGAGAGTGGCCACCACGGTGCCCGGTTCCGACGGCAAGCGGGCCATTGGCACCACTCTTGCGCACCATGGACCCCAGGGGGAGGAGACTCCGGTGCTCGCCGCTGTGCTGAAAGGCGAGACCTATGTCGGCCGGGCCAAGGTGCTGGATCAGTGGCACGCGGCGGCCTATGAGCCGATCTGGGATTCACCGGCCAAAACCCGGGTCATTGGCATGCTGTATGTGGGGTTCAATCTGGACAAGGTGAACCAGGAATTGCGTGAGGCTATTCTTTCCATTGTCGTCGGCAAGACGGGGTATGTGTATGTGCTCGGCGGTAAAGGCGAACAACGCGGGCATTACATCATTTCCAGGGGGGGGGAGAGTGATGGCACGGACATCTGGGACTCCAAGGATCCGGAGGGAAATGCTTTCATTCAGGACATGATCGCGAAAGGCCTGGCGACCACGAATGGCTCGATTGCTTATGAGCGCTATTCCTGGAGGAACAAGGGCGAATCATCACTCCGCATGAAAGTGGCTGCCGTGACTTATTTTCCGGCATGGGACTGGATTATCGCGGCAGGCATGTATGAAGATGATTATCATGGCGTGCTGGCCCGGCTTAATGATGTTGTGAATCGTCTTCTCCTGGTCGGCCCGCTAGGCGGTGTGATCGTCATGCTGATGGCGATTGCCCTGGCCCTGGCGATCGGAACGGCCATTGCCGGGTCGATCAACAAGACCATTGCCGTGGCCGGGATTATTGCCGAAGGCAATCTGGGTGAAGCCCGCAGGGCCATTGAGGCCATGCAGCCGGCCATGCAAAGGAAGCGGGCGGATGAGTCTTCTCGGTTATTTTCGGCGGTCTCCCAGATGACCGGGCGTCTGGTTTCGTTGGTCAGCCAGGTCCAGCGGTCGAGCGTCCAGCTGGTGTCCACGGCCACGGAAATTGCGGCCGCCTCCCACCAGCAGGAAGCCTCCGTGACGGAATTCGGCGCCTCCACCACGGAAGTGACCGCGGCGGTCAAGGAGATCTCGGCGACCTCGCAGGAATTAGTGCGGACCATGCAGGCTGTGAAGACCGTATCCATTGAAACCGAAGGACTGGCCGATGTCGGCCGGGCCGGGTTGACGGGGATGGAAAGCTCAATGCGTCAACTGGCCGGGGCCACGGCGTCCATTTCCGCGCGCCTGGCGGTGATCAATGAGAAGGCTAATGCCATCAACAGCATGGTGACCACCATTACGAAGGTGGCCGATCAGACCAACCTACTGTCACTCAATGCCGCCATCGAGGCCGAAAAGGCCGGAGAGTACGGGCTTGGATTTTCGGTTGTGGCGCGCGAAATCCGCCGCCTGGCGGATCAGACGGCCGTCGCGTCCCTGGACATTGATCAAACGGTTCGCGAAATGCAGTCTTCGGTGACCGCCGGGGTCATGGAAATGGACAAGTTCACGGGTGAAGTTTCGCAGGGAGTTCGAGGGGTGAACGAAATCGGGCTGCAGATGGGCCGGATTATTGAGCATGTCAAGGTGTTGACGCCACGGTTTGATTCAGTCAACGAAGGCATGCTGGCCCAGTCAGCCGGGGCGCGGCAAATCAGTGAGGCCATGGTTCAGTTGAGTGATGGGGCGCATCAGACCCGGGAGTCGCTGCGCCAGTTTAAAGAGGCGGCGGACCAATTAAAGGATGCCGCCCGTGGCCTTCAGCAGGAGGCGGCTCAGTTTAAGGTATAGTGCGGGGTGTAGACAATCCGAGCGAGGTAGCGACTATGAAGATCGTCAGCATGCGTGCCAAGATCGTTGTTCCGACAATCCTGTTGTTCAGCTTCAGCCTGGGTATCCTGGCGTGGCTGACCTATCGTGTGTCGCGCGATGCGATGGAACAGGCCGCGCAGCAGCATGTAACCCAGATCGCGGACGCGACAGCGAAGGCGATTTCAATCTGGATTGTCGAGCGGCCTCGCGAGATCAATGCCTGGAGCGAGCGAGCCGCACTTCATGCCGTCTTGGACGTAAAGGATGCCGTGACTCCGGCTGCGCTCAACGATGCAACGCTCATGCTCCAGCGATACAACAAAGATGCGGCCTGGTATGAAATTCTCGTGCTGGTTGACCGGAAAGGGGTTGCCGTCTGTTCCTCGACGCCGCAGGCTTCCCGGGATGTCACCGTTGCGGATCGCGACTATTTCCAGCGGGCCCTGGCCGGTGAATGGGTTGTGTCTGAGGTGATCAAGAGCAAAACATCCGGGAATCCGGTGGTTGTGGTGGCCGTTCCGGTTCGTTCCGGCGATACGTCCATGGGCGTGCTGCTGGGGGCGCTGGATCTGAAAGTGTTTACCCGGCAATTTGTCGATCCGCTGAAGATCGGGTCCTCGGGGTATGTCTTTGTGGCAGACCGCCGGGGCGTCATCTGCTCGCATCCGGATGCGTCCCTGGTCATGGCGACCAACCTGACAAGCCTGGCGTTCGGTCCGGAGATTCTAAAGAACCGGAATGGCAGTATGCGTTACGACTATAAGGATGAGGAAGTCCTGGCGGCCTATCGTACCGATCCCGTATCCGGGTGGATTGTGGTGGCGCGTGCCCCAGCCCGTGAAATCATGTCATCCACGCGCACGATCCGTAACCTCAATCTGCTCATGGGTTTTGCGGCTATTCTGCTGACCGCCCTGGTGCTGTTGTTCATGGCAAGGTCCATTACGCGCACCATTACGGATCTGGCGGGAGTGGCCGGCCTGATCACACGGGGTCGTCTCGCCGAGGCCCGCGAGGCGATCGCGCAAATCAACCGGATTCGGCGACCGCCACGTGATGAGACGGGCGAGCTCTGGCAGTCCATGTCGGCCATGGCCGACAGCCTTAATTCACTGGTGGGCCAGGTTCAGCAGTCGAGCGTTCAGCTGGTGTCAACGGCGACGGAAATCGAGGCGGCGGCGCGGGAGCAGGAGTCGGTGATCGCTAATTTCAGTGCGTCGACCACGGAGGTGGTTGCTTCGGCCAGGCAGATCTCCGCCACGTCCCAGGAACTTTCAAAGACCATGGAAACCGTGAAAACCGTATCCGAAGGCACCGTCACGCTGGCCGATGTCGGGCGTGCCGGGCTGACAGGCATGGAGGGATCCATCCGGCAATTAGTGATAGCGGCGGACTCTATTTCGACGAAGCTGGCGGCTATCAATGTGAAGGCCGGAACGATTGGCGGCGTCGTGACCACGATCACCAAGGTGGCTGACCAGACCAACCTGTTGTCCCTGAATGCCGCGATTGAGGCGGAAAAGGCAGGCCAATACGGGCTTGGGATTGCGGTGGTTGCCCGGGAGATTCGCAGGCTGGCCGATCAGACTGCCGTGGCCACGCTTGATATTGAGCGCATGGTCAAGGAAATGCAGTCTGCTGTGGCGGCCGGAGTCATGGAAATGGACAAGTTCAGCGGTGAAGTCAATCGCGGAACGGAGGCCATGGAGACGATCAGTCGCCCGTTGTCGGATATCATCGTACAGGTTAAAGACCTTGCGCCGAAATTTGAAACGGTCAATGACGGCATGTATGCCCAGTCGCAAGGGGCCCAGCAGATCAGTCTGGCGCTGACGCAGGTCAGTGGTGGCGCCGTCAAGACCGCGGAGTCCCTGCGGCAGTTCAACGAAGCGACCGCGCAGTTGCGCAATTCTGCCCAACGCCTGCAATCGGAAGTGGCCAAATTCAAAGTGTAATATGTTATTTGTCGTCTTCAAAGCCGGTGAGGCCCGTTATGCCCTGGAGGCGCGCCAGGTTGTCGAGGTCATCCCTCTCGTAACCTTGCGGAAATGCCCCGGAGCGCCCGGCGCCATCGCCGGCTTGATGAATTATGGCGGGGCAGGGGTACCGGTTGTGGATCTTGGATCCCTGACTGGCGGGATGCCCAGTATCCCCTATCTGAGCACCCGGATTATTGTGACGCATTATGTCGGTGGGGAGGGGCGCCAGCGGGTGCTTGGGCTCCTGGCGGAATCGGTGACGAACACCGTGGAGCGGAAAGAAACCGATTTCTGTCAAGGCCGCGTGGGGGGGGCGGGGAGCCTCTGCCTGGGCAAGCTGGCCGTCGATGGAGCGGGGTTCATTCAGCGGATCGTGGCCGCCAATCTGGTGCCGAAGGAGCTAGAGGCGATGTTATTCACTGAACCGGAGGGGATGGCATCATGACGGCAAGCCCCGTTGAATCCTGGTTGTCGGCGGTCATCGGGCTTGATGTGGGCACGATTGGGTCACGCAGTCTGGAGGATTCCGTAAAAAGACGCATGGCCGTGTGTTCTTTGCTGGAGGAGCGCGACTATCTGGACCACGTGAAGGCATCGCCGGATGAGCTTTCGGTGTTGATTGAAATGATTGTGGTGCCGGAAACTTGGTTTTTCCGGGATCGAGAGCCGTTTGTATTTCTGGCCCAATTTGTGGCTACGACCTGGCTGGCCGCGCATCCCGGTGGAGTGTTGAAGGTCTTGAGCCTTCCCTGCTCTTCAGGAGAAGAGCCGTATTCCATTGCCATGTCTCTTCAATCAGCGGGTCTGCCGTCTTCGCGGTACAGGATTGATGCGGTGGATATCAATCCGGCATTGCTACGCAAGGCGGAAAAGGGGGACTATGGAGGGAACTCTTTTCGAAGCGGGGTGCCGACCCACAGCGAGCGGTATTTCAAACATCATGGGGCCATCCGGACGGTCAGTGCTGAAGTCCGCTCCGGCATCCGGTTTATTCAGGGTAATATCATGAGTCTTCCGGGATCCATTGCAGGACAAGCCTATGACATCATTTTCTGCCGGAATCTGCTGATTTACCAGCATGGTGCGGCGAGATCGAAAATCATGGCCACCGTGGAGGGGCTGTTGGATGCGGAAGGGCTTTTGTTTGTCGGGCATGCCGAAATGATGTCTTTGTTGGCGGATCGCTATGAGCCGATCCGGCACAGCGGCGCCTTTGCCTACTCCAGGAGAAAGACCGGGCCCAGCAAGGTCGTGCCTGAAGCTCAAGCTGTTTGCGCGCTGGTTGCGCCGGGTCCTGCGCCTGTATTGTCCCTTGAGTCACGGATTGACCGTGTTCGGGCTCTGGCGGATCAGGGTCGATTGGATGATGCCGCGGCGATTTGTCAGGATGTGTTGAAGGAAAATCCGCAGCTGGCCGAAGCCCATTTCCTTCTGGGCTTAATACGGACTGCGGCGGGACATGTTCAGGAGGCGGAAGAATGCCTGAGTCGTACGCTTTATCTTGATGCGGATAATTATGAGGCTCTGGTTCATCTGTCCCTGTTGAAGGCTCAGCGTGGGGATGAGGCTGCCGCCGAACGGTTGCGCCAGCGTGCGGGGCGCATTCATGACAAGGCACAGGTGCCCGCATGAGCAAGACCCTGATTCAGGATTGTTGGAACCGGATTGGCGTGCAGGGCGATAAGTCCTGTCCTGAATTGCCGCAGCACATTCATTGCCGGAACTGTCCTGTGTTTGAACGGGGCGCGCATACCTTGCTGGATCGTCCATCGCCAAAGGGCTACGTCGAGGAATGGACTCAAATCCTGGCCAGAGCAAAAGAGGCGGAAGTCGGGTTCACCGATTCGGCCATGGTGTTCCGGATCGGGGCGGAATGGCTCGCCATCGGGGCTCGGATTTGTGTGGAAATTGTGTCCATGCGCCCGGTCCGGCGCGTGCCGCACCGGTCCAGCCGGATGCTGATGGGATTGGCGAGCGTACGAGGAGAACTCCTGTTGTGTTTTTCACTGGCCCATTTGCTCGGGTTGGAGTCTTCGACAGGTCATGAATCCCCGATGCGGCCCCGCTTGGTTGTGGCCCGAAAGGACCGGTTTGGCATGGCCTTTCCCGTTGACGAAGTGATGGGTCTGCACCGGTATCATCGGGACTCTGTCTGTGCTACCCCGGCGACCGTGGCTCATGCCGTTCCTCAGTTCACGCGCGGCATGCTTACGGTCGATGGCCGTAAGATCGGCTTGCTTGACGACGAATTGGTATTTCACGCACTGGCAAAAGTACTGGCATGAAGGAAATGACTTAGCATGACGACTTCCCGCGAACAGGATCTGAGTGCGTTTTCAATGCTGGATCTTTTCCGGCAGGAGGCGGAGTCCCAGACGGCGGTCCTGAACGAGAGCTTGGTGGCGTTGGAGCAGGATCCAGGCAATCAGGAGCGGCTTGCGGTCATGATGCGCGCCGCCCACTCGCTGAAGGGCGCTGCACGCATTGTCAACCTGGATCCCGCCGTGAAAGTGGCCCATGCCCTGGAAGATTGTTTTGTTGCGGCACAGAAGGGGGAGATCGTCATTCAGCCGGAAGTGGTGGATGACCTGTTGCGTGGTGTGGATATGCTGATGCAGATTGCCCGCGTGCCGGAGGTGGAGATGGCGGGCTGGCAGGCCGGGC
>CAIZMS010000029.1 GCA_903934155.1 uncultured bacterium
AACTGGGTGAAATAATAGGTGAGCCCGCCGCCTGAGGCTATTGAGGAAGCGGAGCTGATCGTGGTGGCGTTCAGGGGTGTGTTGGCCCCGCCGCCGCCAGCCCCCGCGAAGGCAAACTGGGCGTCCCGGCCGCCATTGTTCTTGTTGTAGGCAATCATGGAGCGCTGAACCCAGTCCACGCCGCGTTCCAGAGATTTGTCGAGTTGGACTTGCATAATGACGGCTTCAATCAAGACCTGCGAGAGCATCACATCCATGCTTTTCAGGAGATCTTTCAGGGTCAGGAGGTCGTTCTTGCTGGCCATCATAATGAGGGCGTTGCTCCGTTTATCCGCGAGGATCTTGATGTTTTCAGCGGAGAGCTGGCCGATCTTGGTTTTGCCCTCAGGTCCTTTTCCTGAAGACAGAGCGCGTTGCTGATCGATGAACTCCTGAAGTTGAAAGCTACGCGGTTCCTCGGCGGGCTTGGAAACCGATGCAGTGGCGCCGGGTGCCTGGCCGGGCGTGGTGGATCCCGTGGTTGTTGTGGTTGTGCGTTTTGGGGTGGAGCTCTTGGTGGAGGGGGTGGAGGCGGCGCCGATCAGGGCGTTCAGCATGGAGGCCACTTCCTCGGCGTCGGCATATTCCAGCCGGATCACCTCGACGGCCACATCCGGAGCGGTGGGCACATCAAGCGCAGCCACCACCTGCTCGAAGAATCGCATGTTTTCCTGCCGGGTGATGATGATCAAGGATCCAGTCCGGTCATCGGCGATGATTTTGACATTGCCGCGAATCATCCGTCCATACTCGGCTTCGGCCTCCACTGGGGCGGCGGCTGTCCCGGCCGGGGTGGTGGGGCGCGCCCGGATGACGCCGGGGATTGTGGGGATCGCCGGGGTGGTGTCCACTCCGGGGGATCCGGAGTCCTTCAGTCGCCGGACGGTGGGCTGCTTTTCTTTTTCCTTCTGGTCGGCAATGATTTCCTCCAACTTGGTTTTAATCTCCGTAGCCTTCGAGTTCCGCATCTGGAGGATGTGGATGGATTCCTTGATGTCGAGGGGTTGGTCGATTCGGAGGAGGATGTCCTTGATTCGGTTGATATTCACTCCGGCGTCGGCCACCAGCAGGCTGTTGATCCGCTCCAGGGGTAAAATTTTCCCATAGGTGTGGATCAGGCCCTGAATCGCCTTCTGGGCTTCCGCAGGATCGATGTGTTTAAGCGGGATGACTTCGCTGACCAAATCATCGGTTTCCGGGTGGGCCACCTGGTTCACCTGATTAGATTGAATGGCAAGTCCCTCGATGGGGGCGGCGGTGATCGGGACGGCTTTGACGAATTTATCACCCTGATTGATGAGGGCGATATTGTTCATGGCGAGAACGGTCTTAATGGCCTGAATGGCCTCAGGAATGGTGAGTTGGGACTGACTGCGCAAGGTGATGGTGGCCGTGATGGCGGGAGCCTGAAGGAGGGTTCGTCCGGTCAGCTCGGAGCAGTAGTACTGGAGCACCATGTCCAGCGCGGCGGCATTGAATTTGAGTTCCACTGTCCGGTTGGTGTCGATGGTGGCCGGGGTGGATCGTGTTGTGCCGGCAGGAATGGGAGATCGGGACGGCAAGCCCGGCATCATGGGCACCTGGGCCTGGGTCAATAAGGAAAAGGATCCGGCGATCGCGAGCATCCAAACCAGAGATCTTCGGAGGCCTCGGAGAGGCCTCCCTACCCTGAGAGTCTTCACGCCATGCTTATGGAGAAAGAACGTCATTTTTCGGGCCCTTGCTTTCGATTTTCTTCTCACTACCCGGTGCCGGAATTCGGGAGTACGAGCAGTACACCGTGAATCCCCCCCGCAAAACCTTCTTTTCGTTCGGTGAAATCGTCAACTGACTAACGTCCAAAATAACATCTTCCTTTTGGATATCAAAGAGGAAACGGGTTAGGGCTTCCAGTTTGCCCTCCCATTTGCAATTGACTGCCACCTCGTACATGTTGCCCCGGAGGATTTCCTTCTCGGCTTCCCGGCTGATGAGGTTAAGGCCGTTGGCCCGGGCCAGTTTTTCGATGAGGATCTGGAGGTCGGTGGTGACATCCTTGCCCGGTGGGTGGGTGGGAAGTTTTTTCTTCAATTCGGAAAGCTTGGCTTCCCAGACGGCGGACTGGGCAATCAGGCGTTTTTGATTGCCCGCCTGACGCAAAGCCTCCGCTTTCTTGCCCTGAAGGAGGGTCCATTCCTTCAGCTCGGGCTCCACGAGCAGGTAGGTGAGGCCGCCCAACGCCACCACGCCAGCGAGCCAGGCCAGGATCATTTCACGGGAGGATATCTTCATGGCTTTTCACCCCCCGGCATCGTGCAGACAATCTTGAATTCCTCGCCCTGGGGGATATGCCGGGTACGGGGGAGTTCCGTGGCTGTAAACAGTTCGGATTTTTCCAGGTCTTTCTTGAAATCGGCAACCAGGGAGTAGGCCTCTGCCTGGCCGGTCATCTCTAGTGTTTTGTTTTTATAGTAAGAGAAGGATTTGAGTTCAATGCCGGGCGGGAGCCGGTCGCTGATTTCCCGAAGGCATTCCAAGCCTGACCGGGAACGATCCATATACTTCAGGAGGTCCTGCGTTCGATCCCGGATTGCCCGAACCTTGTCGGCGGGGCCCTTGAGTTCGATGAGCTCCCTTTCCGTTGAGGAAAGCTGCTGTTTCTGAATCTGGATGCCGCCAAACAGGATGGCCATTCCGCAGAGCCAGAGGCCGGCGACCAGAAGGGACGAGGCGATGATCCGTCGGCGAGTCCGCCGGGCAGTTTCGGTTTCCTGCCAGGCTTTGGGAGCCAAGTTCATGGTATTCTGGGTTCGGCTTTCGGCCCGGCGCAACAATCCCTCGGCCAGGGCCGGCAGGGAGGCCAGCGAATGAGGATGAACCACCACGGAGAAGGATTCGGAAAAACGCTGCAACAGGGCGACGGGCGGCTCGCCCGGATGCCAGAGGGAAATCTCCGCCAGATGACTGCCGTTGGGATCCAGATCGAGAGAGGACAAGGTGAAGATAGTTTCGCGGGCGATTTCCTCATCGATCTCTTCGGGGGGGAGATCCTCCATGCCGCTCAGGGAACGCATGGCCACCGGAACCCCGGCGGTGGAAACGATGATATCGCAGGCTGAATCCTCGAGGATGAGGAAGACCTGGGAACCGACCGGGTGAACTTTTCCGGAATCTTTCAGCAGTTGCCACCAGCCCAGCAGGTTGATATCCACCCACTTCGGCTTGATTCCCGCCGCCTGGAGCCCCCCGGCAAGCTGGTTGAGGGTGTCGGTCCGGATGGCACTCAGGAGCAGGCGGCTGCGCCCTTCATGATCGGCGAGCAATTCATAAGAGATGGCCGATTCATCCACCGGGAAGGGGGAAAATTTATCCACCTGGAGTTCCGCCATGCTGGCGAGTTCCTCCGGGCTGCCGGACGGCAATTCGGCAATCCGAAGCAACACCCAGGAAGCCGGAATGCCGATGCAGACGGGTGCGGGAAGGTGGCCGCAGGCTTTCCGGATATCTGCCGCGAGTCGGTCTTGTTCGGCCTTGAATCCGGCCAGCAGGTTTTTTTGACTTTCGCCGGGGTCAAAGGTGGCGGAATGGGCTGAAACCGGTGCCTGTTTTTCACCGGTTTTATGCCGGACAACCCACTCCAGGGAGCGGGCTCGCACAGCCAGACTTGTAAGGGCTTTTACCGCCATAATCACCATTATCTGCGTATTGCCGGCATCGTGGTTCCCGATATTTGGGTTCCCAGCATCGCCGTCATCCGGTACTCCACGCCATGGGCTCGACCCGTGGAGCGGATCCGGAGCACCGATGAGGCCGTTCCTACCAATGTCCGCAACCGTTGTTGCTCTTCCGGAGTGAGCCTGGCCAGATCCGGTACCCGGCCAAACAGGTTGTTCACATCCGTGAAAAAGTAATCTTCACTCATTTCCGCGCCGCCTGTCAAACCTTCTCTACCCCCGCGTTCCCGTTCCGCGATAATGGCATCAGCCAGGATGTCGTCAATTCCGGGTAGCGTCATCAAGACCCGCTTGGGGGCGGCATTGATGTTCACCTGCTCCCCGGTTTCCGGGATGGCCGTCAGGAGGTCGGCGATTCCGGTGATCATGGGGCTGTTGGTGTTTCCTTCTTCGACATAGCCTCCATAGAGGATGGCATGACTGAATCCCTTGATGAGCAGGAGTTCCTCGACGGTGTCAAGATTAGCGAGCATGCCGGTGGGGGTGGTGCTACTGCGGGGCTGCACCGCACCACCGGATAGGGAGGCCGATCCGGTGGTCACGGTCGGGTTACTGCCGACGGTTGATTTCCCCGTGTGACCGCGCGCCTTGTAGGGGGGATTAAGCCGCATATAGTAGTCGTCGCTTTCCGCTCCGTCCAGGTTGGGCTGGTCATCGGGATCCCGCCAGTCGTTGAAACAATCAATCAGTTCGGGCCACAGTTCTTCGGGCACTCCACTGATCTTGAAAATGCGTTCCCAGTCGTCATCCTTTAGGGCATTAATATTCCGGAGCCCCGGTTCCGGCAGAATATCGAGGGTAAAGGATCCTTCCCCGAGGGTTTCCGTAAGTCCCATAACGGCATATCCCTGTCTGAGACGCTTGGCGGCGGAATACCAGTACTTGCCCTTCATTTCATCGGTATCGCCCTTTCCTTTGATTTCCGAGCTATGGGAGAGCAGGGCTTGGGCGTATTCGATTCCGGCCTTGGCCAGATACTCGGATTTGAGCTTCTTGCGAACATACGACACGATTTTCGCCTCCACATGCATTTCATAGGCGAAGCCGCCGATCAGCACGGAGAGCAGGGC
>CAIZMS010000030.1 GCA_903934155.1 uncultured bacterium
CGATGTGGCGGCTGAATCACCTCCCTTTTCAGACATCATTCATGCCGGGCTACTTCTGCAAATGGCCGCACTCATCCAGAGTCAGCTCCAGTTACAGCGGGAACAGGGCGGCCGGGAAGCGTCTTTCGTGCGACAGGCCAAGCAGAAGCTTGCCCATGCAGGGGAACAGCCCGTCGACATGCAGGTTCTGGCCCATGAGCTGGGGGTCAGTTATCCCCACTTCAGGCGGGTTTTCAAGCAATCCACCGGCATCCCCCCCCAACAGTTCCTGCTGAACCTGAGAATCAACCTGGCCAAGCAACTAATGGAAAAACCGGGAATGAAGCTCAGCGAAGTGGCCCGCAACGTGGGATTCAACGATCCCTACTATTTCTCCCGCCTGTTCAAACAGAAAACAGGGATCAGCCCCTCCCTCTGGCGCAAATAGGATCACATAAAGCGGAACTGGCCCGCCTTGACCGTCTCGCAAGCAGGCCTACCGCCGCCCGCGATGTCCGCCGCCGCCTTTGGCGGGATGTCGCCCCTGTCCACCACCGCGCCCGCCGCCCTGCCCACCCCGGCCACCCTTGTTGTGGTGACGGGGAGGAGGACGCGCCGCCGCGCCGGTCGCGTTTTTCGCCGTTTCGGAGTGCAGGTCATGTTTGGCATCCACCGGAACAGCTTTACGGATGAGGCGCTCAATATCCCGCAGGAAGTCCCGCTCCTCGGCACAGCAGAATGACACCGCATCGCCGGAGGCTCCTGCCCGTGCGGTTCGACCGATCCGGTGCACATAGGTTTCAGGCTCGTGGGGCAGATCGTAATTGATGACATGCGTGATATCGTCCACATCCAGGCCCCGGGCCGCAATATCGGTGGCCACCAGCACCCGGATAGTGCCGTTCTTGAATCCCGCCAACGCCTGGGTTCGCGCCCCTTGACTCTTGTTGCCATGAATGGCCACGGTGGGAATTCCCGCCAGCGCCAACTTGCGCGCCGCCTTGTCGGCCGCGTGCTTCATCTGTACAAACACAATGACCCGGTTGATGGCAGGATCCTTCAACAACTTGGCCAGCAGCGCATCCTTATTCTCCCGATCCACAAACATGACCTTCTGCGTAATCTTTTCCACTGTGGGCTGTTCGGGCTTGATGGTGACATGCACGGGATCGCGCACCATGGCTCGGGCAAGTTCAACGACCTCGGGTGCCATAGTGGCGGAAAAGAACAACGACTGCCGTTTTTTCGGGAGTGCCGCCAGGATGGCACGGATATCGCGGATAAAGCCCATATCCAGCATCCGGTCGGCTTCATCCAGGATAAACACCTCCAACTGGTCGAAATGGATATGCCCCTGCCGCATCAGATCCAGCAGGCGGCCGGGAGTGGCCACAACAATATCCACACCACGACTGATGGCGGCCACCTGCGGATTCTGGCCGACCCCGCCGAAAATGACCGCATAGGTCGCCTGCACATGGCGACCATAGGTGCGGATGCTGTCACCGATCTGGGCCGCCAACTCGCGGGTCGGCGCCAGAATCAGCGCCCGGGGCCGGCCCCGGGTGGGGCGCAGCTGATGAGCCGCCAGATGCTGAAGCAGGGGAAGCGTAAATGCCGCCGTCTTACCCGTCCCCGTCTGGGCGACACCAAACAGATCACGCCCGGCCAACACATGCGGCATCGCCGCTTCCTGGATCGGGGTCGGCGTCGTGTAGCCCTCCTCCTCAACCGCCCGCTGAAGCGGTGCGATCAAACTCAAAAAAACGGACTGGGCGGGAACAGAAGGGACGGGATGATGTTTTTGGGTATGCATAAATGTTTGTTAATCATACACTTTGGCATATCCAAAAGTCAAGCCAACGGGTTGACAGACAAGCGCGCAGGCCTTATTTTTCAAGGTGATGAGGAGAACCAACCATGCCGATTTATGAGTTTTATTGCCATCAGTGCAATACGATCTACAATTTCCTGTCGAAGAAGATTCAGCCCGACAAGCGCCCGAATTGTCCGCAGTGCAAAAAAGTGAAACTCGAAAAACAGATGTCGCTGTTTGCCTCTACGGGCAAGGCCCGGGAAGACCAGGCGGGGGGGGAACCCCACCTCGACATCGATGAGTCGAAAATGGAGCGGGCCATGGATGCTCTCGCGCGGGAAGCCGACAGCCTCACCGAGGAGGATCCCCGCCAGGCGGCCAACCTCATGCGGAAGTTTTCAAGTATGACGGGCATGGAACTGGGCGCCGGAATGCAGGAAGCCCTGAACCGGTTCGAAGCCGGGGAAAACCCCGACACTATTGAGGCGGAACTGGGCGCCCGGCTGGAAAAGGAAGATCCATTTATTCTTCCCGAGAAAGATAAAAAAAACCGCGCCAAAGGCTCTGCCCGCCCCGCGCCGCGCCGCGACAAAACACTGCATGAGCTGTAAAAGGACATCTTTTATGACCAACTCCCCATCAAAAGGGTTAAGAACCGAGAACCTGAATGTTCTCGAACTCACCCCGCTCGTCACCCCGCACGCCCTCAAGACCGAACTGAAGGCCTCCCCGGAAATTCTCAAGCATGTGCTCGACACCCGCGCCGCCATTCGCGCCATCCTCTCGGGAAACGATCCCCGCCTTCTGGTGGTCATCGGCCCCTGCTCCATTCATGATCCCAAGGCGGCCCTGGAATACGCCGAGCGGCTCGCGCGACTCAGACTCGAATTGAAGGACCGGTTTTTGATCCTGATGCGGGTGTATTTCGAAAAACCCCGGACCACCATCGGCTGGAAAGGCCTGATCTACGACCCGCACATGGACGGCTCAGCGGATATCGCGCACGGTCTTCGCACGGCCCGGCGCCTGTTGCTCGACATCAATGCCATGGGAATCCCGACGGCCACCGAGATGCTCGATCCGATCGTGCCCCAATACACGGCCGATCTCGTCTCCTGGGTGGCCATCGGTGCGCGAACCACGGAATCCCAGACCCATCGCCAGATGGCCAGCGGCCTGTCCATGCCGATCGGGTTCAAGAACGGAACCGATGGTAATATCCAGGTGGCGGTCGACGCCATGGAATCCGCCCGGCACCCGCACAGTTTTCTCGGCATTGACGAGCAAGGCCAGATCGCCATCGTCCGCACCTCCGGCACTGAAACCGGACACCTGATTCTGCGTGGGGGCAAGTCGGGCTCGAACTATGACGCCGCCAGCATCCAGGACGCCTGCCAGCGGATGAGTGCCCGATCCCTGCGTCCGGCCATCATGGTGGATTGCAGCCACGGCAACACCAGCAAGAACTTTGCGGTCCAGGAAAAGGTCTGGAACGACGTGCTCGCCCAGCGCGCCGCCGGAAACCACGCCATCATCGGCATGCTGGTCGAAAGCAACCTGCTTGAGGGAAGCCAACCCATCCCCCCCACCCTCACCGAGCTGCGCTACGGCGTTTCTGTCACCGATGCCTGCATCGGCTGGGAGACAACGGAGAGGCTGTTAAGAGGAGTGAAAAGTCCGATGTGAAGCGCGAATGGCTTCCCCTCTTCACTCCTCACGCTTCACCTTATAACTCCACAATCGCACGGGAACCATCAGGGCATTCTGGATGTTGGAATGCATGTCGGCCGCCATGTAGGAGATAGCCTGTCTTGCTGTGAAGGCGCGGGGATCCTCAATCCCCCTGAGGCAAAGCAGGGCAAAAAACCTGAAGAACATGGACATCAGGAACAGGATGCAGTGATAGGTCATGGGCAGGCCCAGAAAATCGCCGCGCCAATCCTTGAGCCAGCTTGCAAGCACTCCGCCAAACAACCCGCTGGCCGTCCCCGCCGTGGCCACCACCACGCTGTTCAAGGCCACATAAGCCGTATTCCGCCCGCCACCCTTTTCCTGCCGGACCAAACCCAGAAGAATATTATACGAGGCGAGATCCACCCCGGGCCAGGCAAACGCCGCCACCAGAATCCCCAGATAGGCCGGCATGATACTGCCCTCGCGGATGACAATCCAAAGAACGCCGCCCTGAATGACAAATGCAGTGGCAATCATCGCCACCGGCTTGCGCCCAAGCCGGTCAATCATTCGTCCCCAGAACGACACCCCGAACATGGCCAACACCATGGGACAGGTCATCAGGAGAAAATTGGCCTGAACATTCGACATGTTGGCAACATCAAACGCATACAGCCAGGAGAACTGCCCGACATACCCGATGGAAAAAGTCATCATCGCGGTGAAGCCGAGATAGCGACGAAACGAACGATTCTTAAGCGGCTCCACAAACAGATTCTTCCAGCCATAATGCTGGTTCTTCTCATGCCCGCCGTGATCAGGAATCCGGACAAAAAACAGAATATCCGCAAGACCGCACACCGCCGCCACGGCCAGCAACAGGCTCAGGACCCGGCTCAAGGCAAGCCCGCTAACCCCTTCCGCCCAGTCGAGGGTCACCCCCACAGCCACCGTGAGAATCAAGCTCACAATCTGTCCCGCCTGCGTTCGCCGCGACAGATACCGCCCCCGGATCCGGGCCGGGACAATATCCGACAGCCACGAATACCAAGCCGGCGCCGTGGTATGTTGTGATAACGACGAAACCAGCATCAGGGTAATCAGGCCCAGCGGGCGCTGATCCACCGACACCAACCAGGGAATGGCCGCAATCACCAGCCAAAAAAAGCGGTGAATCAGGTTGGCGACCAGGAAAACGCGCTTCCGATGCCCGTATCGTTCCACGAGAAAGGAAGCTGGCAACTGGGCAAAAGCGGCAATGAACGGAATGGCGGCCAGAATCCCGAATCCGAACTCCGTGACATGAAGCGACTTCGCATACCGCGTTAGCGTCGCGCCCGTGGTGATCGACTGCCACGTCGCCCCGAAAATCCACGCCACCAGGATGCGCCGCAACACTTCCCGCCGCCCGAATTCATCGGGTGCGTTATTTGCGGCGCTTGTTTCGATACTCGGGACTGTTGCGTAATTCTTTGGCGACATCGGCCTCGCTCCAGCGGTTCTGTCTTATTTTCTGGACATACAGGGAACTGCCCGATGAATCCGGCTCACGCCCGAGTACACTCTGATAGGCCCGACGCACCATCTCCTGAGCCTGCTCATTCGAGATCCCGCCCGTCTCACGCCGCTCGGAACTACTTTTGAGCGCCGACCGCACATCACGCTCTGACCAGTTTTCATTGAGAAGCTTCGCCCGATAGGTCGCCAGTCCGGCCGAATCGGGATCCCGCCCCAGAACATCCTGATAGGCCCGACGAATAATTACATCGGCGGCAGCCGGGGTTCGTCCGGCACGCTCCGCGCTTTTACGCAAATCGCTTCGCACATCCTGCTCACTCCACCGGTCATCAATGATCCGGCTCCTATAGGTGCGCAAACCATCTTTGTCCGGCTCCCGGTTGAGAACATCCTCATACGCCCGCCGCACAATCGCGTCCGGGTCGCTGCTCCCGAATTCGCGTCTCGAATTCAACCGGCTTTCAGACCCGCGAAACTGTGAGTCACTTCGAAAATCACCGTGGTGAGTGTTCCCCGACCTTCGGGCGTCTTCATAACCCCTCTCATAATACTGTGCCCGGGCCATCCCGCCACTCCACGAAAACACCATCGCCCCCGCCATCGCGATTAAAATGAGTTTATCCTTCATAATGCCTCCTCTGATTAAATCCACACTTACAGACCGAAAAAGGATTTCTTGACGATTTTTTCAAGAAAGATCTCGATCTTCCGGGTTTCGCCCGCCTTGACGCGGTAATACTGGAGACAGGGCTTATAGCCGGCGGCCTCCACCTGCACCTTGTGGTTTTCGCCGGGCGTCACTTCAATGTTGCCGACTTTGACAAGGCTCCCATCCACCATCACAGTCGCCATCCGGGGAACCACCGTGATCATCAGCATCCCCTTGCCCGCCGAGACCACCGGCTTGACCCCGGGCGTTGGCGAAGTGACACTGGGAGCGATTACCGGAGCCGCCACAACCATTTTGTCGAGCGCCTTCAGAATCAGCTCCTGCCCCCCCGCCCCGACCAGCATGACCGATTCATTCCGCGGCTTCGATTCCGCATCGCCTTCAACGAGAAGTGAGGCGGCCACATTCGCGGAATGAACAACCAATTCCACATCCCGCGTGGCACCCTTGTCGAGCGTGACCCTGTCCTTGAGTTCCGGCCCCGACACTTTCAGCGACTGGCCCGACTGATTGACGAGTCTGAGCAGGAACCCGGTCTTCCGGGTCGAGAGAGATTCCCTCAACGCCCGAATCCGGCCGCTGAATACCGCCTCTGCCGCGGAAGCGTTCAGGAGTTCATCCACCGCCTTGATCCGCGCCGCCCGCTGATCCAGGGGATCTTTTTGAACGAGTGTTTTTTCTACCAGCTTTGCGAGTTCAGCCGTTACCGTCTCCCGCTGTGCCTTAAATTCAGGACTGGACAGAACCGCTTGGGAAAACCCGGAAAGCACCGCCACGCCGTCGGTGCATTCCCGCAGGTCGCCTTTCCGAATGCGGGCCTGAAGGTCGGCCAGCGCCTTACCGGCATTCTGAATATCCCGGTTACGCAGAGACTCCGTCTGATCCTGCTTCGCCACCAACGCCGAGCGTTTTGCCTCAACCTCATTCTTCAGGGGGGTCAGGCCATTTTTCCCGAAACGATCCGGCACATCGGCCACAAGTCCGGACAACATCGTCTCCGCCTTTTGCCCTTCGTCCATCCGACCAGCATCATAAGCGGCCCCGGCCTGTTGGGCATAACCCTGGGCCAAAAAGCGATACTTGGCGCTAATGGCATCCGTCGCCGCCTTGACCTGCGCAGGCGGCAACTTGACGCGTGCATCGCCTTCCAGAACCTTCAATTCCCCTACGACAGCGGCCAACGCCGTACTGTCGGCGGCATTGGCGGCATGATCCATCACCTTGCCCAGGCCACCCGTGGCAGAACGGCTCTGTCGGGCGGCCTCCACGCTATTTTTCGCATCAAGGAAAGTCGCCTGTACAATCCAGGCCAGAGCGGGCCGCTTGGCCGCAAAGGCAAGCAGGGCCGCGCGCTCGGCATCGCCATCCTCGCCCCCCCGATACTTACCCAGGGCGGCGTCGCGCAATTGGGCAACATAGGGAACGGTCCGCTCGGAGAGCGTGGTCGCCATGGTGCCCAGTCGCTGCTGCTTCTCCGCATCGTCAAAGCCAGTCCACGGCCGATCCCGCAATTCCTTGAGTTTTGTCGCCGCGGCTTCGGCCTTCGACAGGGATTCCTCATCCTGAACGGCGGCGGGGAAAGACTGGATCAGGGTGGCCAGATCGCGCTCGATCTCAACGCGGGGAAGGGCGGCATTCATGGTGTCACGAAGCTCCGTGAACCGCTGCACATCCAGCCCCATGATATCCGTAAATTTTTCAGAATCCTTCCAGTCCTTCATGAGGGTGGCGGCCTTCTCGGGTTTATCAGCAGCCAGCGCGGCTTCAAAGGCCCGCTTGAATTCCGCAGGCAAGGCGGCGCCCGCCTTCCTCATCAGACGGCGCTGCTCGTCCACGCGATCGCTCAGTTCGGGATAGCTCTCACCGGTCTTTACGGCCTTTTCATACGCCTGGTTGAGGGAACGGACATAGGTTGCCGTGGGTACCGGATTTCTCAACTCCCCGGCCGCCTGCTCGACACTCTGAATGGCCGCCGCAATCCTCGCGGCGCTGGCCTCGGCATTCCGGCGGGAGAGGGAAGAAACCATCCACACCCCCGTCCCCACCGCCAGAACGACCGCCGCCGCAATTCCGCCGATCATCACCATCCGCTTCAATCGCTGGCGCCGTTCCGCCTCCGCCCGACCAGCGGCCAGTAAATCCATGGGTGCGGGCATGGTGCCGCCTATCCCGTCCAGCGGCCGGGTCCCCATCGTGGCGCCGGGCTCGGGAGGATGCTGATCGCTGTCATCGGAAAATGAATGCAGGGTCGCGATCGTCATCTCCGCACCCGTGTCTTCGCCATGCGAATCCCCGAACCCGGTTCCAGCCAGGATGTTCTCGAGATCCTTCTTCATTTCCTCCGCGCGGCGGTATCGATCCACGGGGCGCGGCGCAAGGGATTTCAGGAGAACGCCCTTGAGCCGGGGATACTGGCGGAAAGCTTCGCCCTCGAACGACAGCTCGAGCGGCTTGCGCAGCCGCTGCTGAAACGCGAGCCAGGCGGAATTCATATCCGTCGGAAGCCGGTCATACACCGGTCGACCCGCCAGGCTCTCGTACAGGCAGAGACCGAGCGCATAGATATCCGACTGGGGTGATCCGCGGTCTCCGGCCGTGTCGGCAAACTCCGGCGGCATGTAATCCAAGGTTCCGGGAACGCCGCCCACGGTGACGGTTCCGGAAACATCGCGTGCCACACCGAGATCGAAAATCTTCCCCTTCTCCGGCTGTCCGGCCGGAGCGTAGAGGTTGCCGGGCTTGATGTCGCGATGGATGATCGGACGGGAATTCTCGTGAAGGAACTGCAACGCCGCAAGGTAGCCGATGAACAGCGGAATGGCTTCCGCGGATTCCAGCCGTCCTTCGTTTTTCAGGCGCGTCCGAAGCGCCCAGCCGGGCATTCCCTCCAGGAATTCCAGGATGAGAAAATACTGCTTTTCCCCCGCCGTCCCCTCCACCACCATGAAATCGACATACTTGCACAGGTTGGGATGCGGGTATTGCTGCAGGATCTTGGCTTCCTTGATGAAGCGATCCGACTGCTTTTCCGCGAACAGATGCTTCACCGCCACCAGACTGCCGTCCGAAAGTTTCCTCGCCTTAAACACCTCACCAAACCCGCCCCGCCCCAGCACGGCCAACAATTCATACTCATCGCGATTCTTGTGGCGGACTCGGCGAGACCGGATCTTCCGGAAATCCTCGAGCATGGCAGCAAAGGTCTGGTACCGGTGCTCCCGCTTGGGCGCAAGACATTTGGCCACGAAGGGCTTGGCATTGCTCAATACCCGGAAGACACCGGGGCGGAAGGAGGGCGAAGGCGAGGCCCCGTCACGCCAGCGATTCAGGTATCCGATGTGGGCCGAGTCACCGAGCGGCTCATACGGAAGTCCGCCCGTCAGGGACTGGTAGAAGCAAACACCCAGGCTGAAAATGTCCGACACCTCATCACCACGAAACCCCTCGATGGTGATGAAATCGGGCGCCATGTAGTCGAAGGTGCCCTTCCAGCCGGCCGTGCTCATCTGGCCGCTGTCGTCCTTGCGGGCGATGTCAAAATCAATGACCTTGGCCAGTCCGTCCTTGGTGATGAAAATATTGGAGGGCTTGATGTCACGGTGTGTGATGCCCCGTTCCCGGGCATGAATCAGCCCGGCCAGACATTGTTCAAACACTTCCTCGACCTGAGGCCAGGCGAGCCCGGTGTTCGCCTTCTTGAGGCGGTCGGTGAGCGTCTCTCCTTCGAGAAACTCCATGACCAGACACTGGGCTTCGTCCCATTCCCCGGCATGCCAGGCAAAACTGTCGCGGTATCGAACGATGTTCGTGTGCGAGAGGCGCCGCAGAATGTCGGCCTGGGCCTGGAACTTGGTGCGGAGCTTGTCGTCATCCCCGGTAATGCGGATGAGTTTGACGGCCACAATTTCGTCGTGAGCCACCTTGGACACATCTTCGCCGAGATACCGGGCCTTGTAAACGCGACCCTGAGCGCCGTCACCGATTAGTTCCAGCAGCTCATAATCGCCGATGCGGTCTTTGCCGTTCTCCGACATTCCGCCTGTGCCCCGTCATGAATCTCTACCCCTGTCCCGCGAGGCTCCAGCACCGGCGCGACGGGCGTCACGCTTTTCTCGGCGTTCCGGCGGGCGGACAAGACCCGCCAAGCCTGCCATTCCTGATACCCCCAGATGGCCGCCCCGATCATCACGGAGAGTGCCAGTGCGATCCAGAGCCATTTGAGCCGGGATGAGGACCGGACTGCCGCCGGGGCGCGCGAAACCGGCGTGGCAACCCGGGTTCCCTCTGAGGCCGGAGTGTCAGGCGTGACCCCGACCTGCCGGTGGCTGGAATCCATAGGCGTTACCGCATCCGCCATGGTACTGGCCGTGCGGATCCCCATTCCGGTATCCGCTGTTTCCCCGGTGGCATCATGCTCGTCTCCGAAATGGGAGGACTCGGGAGGCGGGGCCTCGGCCACCACCAGCTTCTCCAACGCCAGGGTCTCGGGCGGAATCTCCATCGTCGGACCCTTGGGGAGATCCTTGGCGACGCGCACCACAACGACCGACACATTGTCCTCGCCGCCTTCCTCAAGGGCCTCCGCCACCAGAACCCGCGCCAGCTCCGAAAGCTCATCATGGCTGTGTTTCCGGAGCAGCTTCTGGAGTTTCCGGTCGCTGACCATTTTGCTCAGGCCATCGGAACAGAGCAGGAAAATATCGTTCGAGGCGACATCGAAAGGAGTGGCTTCCAACTGAACCTGGCGATCAAGCCCCACCGCCCTCGTGATCACTCCCCGGAACATGGGGGGCAGCGAACTGTCATCAGGCAACCCGGCGGCCGCCGCCACGGAATGATCCACAGTCAATTGCACCAGTTTGTCATCCCGCAACCGGTAGGCACGGCTATCGCCAGCGTGCAAGGCAACGCCCTGCGACGGGGTAACCCTGTCAAAGACCAGCGCCACGGCAGTACTGCCGGTGCCATTGAGACCAAGCCCCTCGGCACGTTCCTTGATCCAGTTGCTGGCCGAGTTCAGGGCACGCTCCACCAATCGCGCCGAGGCATCGGCCGTCAGGGCAAAGGGGGCGTCCGGCGATTCATTGAATTCCTTGTTCAAGGCATCCACGGAGGCCTTGCTGGCCACTTCGCCCCCCTGCACGCCGCCCATTCCATCCGCCACGCAGAACACGCCGGCCTCCGGAAGACGAATCAGGGAATCTTCATTGTTTTTCCGGCGCCGTCCGACATCCGTCAGCTCGGCTGAAGTAAG
>CAIZMS010000031.1 GCA_903934155.1 uncultured bacterium
TTCACGATTACAGGATGGAACTGGAGCTCTAAAAGACATCTCAACTCCATCCGGATGGAGGGCCACGCTTCGTCGTGGCCGGAATTCGGAGGACGCGACAAAGCGCGTCCCTCCAATTCATTTCCCAATGATGTCGTCCAACCCCGCAAACGGATTGACGATCGGGGATGCCTTTTTCACATCGTGGGTAAGGGTTCCGTCGCCCATGGAGCGCAGGCTGTCCGGGGCATGTTCGTCATCATGGCAGTAGATGCAGAGCAGCTCCCAGTTGCTACCGTCCGGCGGATTGTTGTCGTGGTTGAAATCCTTGTGGTGGACGGTCAGTTCCTTGAGGCGCTTCCCTTCGAACTCACGCGCACACCGGCCACACACGTGGGGAAAAAGCTTAAGAGCCCGCTGCCGGTACCCGGCCTGACGCTCCGCCACGTCCCGCCGCAATTCCGCCTGAACCTTCAGTCGCCGTCCTGCATCCACTTCAGTTGCCATAACTCACATGCTAGCAACACCGCCAAAAGAAATTCAAGACTAACCACGGAGAGACGGAGGATTGAAAGAGAGGAAGAAAATGTTACGCGATTATTCAAAATGGCGAGTACCCCATTTCAAATAATCGCGTAACACCCCTCGTAAGGAAGAGGGGGAAAGCAGGCCTCTCCAACTCTACTTCTTCCTCTCCCTCAACCTCCGTCCCTCCGTGGGAGATCTTCCCTTCGCCTTTTTCCGGGAGGAGGCTGGGCGGTTTCCATGACCACCTGGACCTCGCGGCCGGCGTGGGTGATCCGGTTCAAGGCAGGCATGACGCGCTCGGCATCCTGGCGCGACATTTCGAAAAAGCTCGCATGCTCGGTGACATGGATCCGACCCAGTCGCAACTGGGGACCGGGCGTCGCCCGGTTGATCAGCGCCATCAAATCGGGGGGCGTCAGGGAATTGCGGCGCCCGAGGTTGATCCGCAACTTGGCGATATCGGGATCCCGCGGCCGGAAGGCAGGACGCTCACCCCGCTCCGCCTGATCGGGTCGATCTGATCGATCCGATCGATCCGGGCGGTCCACCCGGCCCGGCCGATCCAGCCGGCCCTCAGGGCGGCGCGCTCCACGCCGGTCGCCAGTCTCATGCCCGCCATACGACCCGTGACTCATGGCCGCATTCAGATCCGGGGCGTCCTTGTAGTTCGTGAGAAACCGGTCAAAATCGAGAAGAATGAACCGCTTGAGCACTTCTTCGCGCGACAGCTCCGCGAGAACCTTGTCAATGACGGGCATGAAAGGCTCGAGACGGCCGTCGGCCGTATCCACCTGCCGGACTTTCTCGAGTATATTGGCCAGTTGCGATTCGCACACATCCCGCCCTGATGGAACGCGCTTTTGCAGGAAGGGCTTCTTGAGAATCCGCTCGATCATCCGGAGCTTCTGCTCCTCCCGGTAATGAATGAGCACAATGGAGGTTCCCTCGCGGCCCGCCCGACCGGTACGGCCGCTGCGGTGCGTATAGAGCTCCACCTCGTCGGGAAGGTTGTAATGAATCACATGGGTAAGCTCGTTAACATCCAGCCCGCGCGCGGCAACATCGGTGGCCACGAGGATCTGAAGGTGCCGGGCCCGGAAAGCGCCCATGACTTCACTCCGCTGATCCTGCGTCATGTCACCATGAAGCGCATCGGCATGATACCCATCCTTGTTCAGGTGGTGGGCCAACTCCTGAGTTTCGACCCGAGTCCGACAAAAGATAATGGCATAGAGGCCCGGCGTGGAATCCATGATCCGCTTCAGCGCCACATACCGGTCCCGGGCATGGACCTTGTAGCATTCATGCCGGATCGTATCCGACCCCGAATTCCGGGAGCCACACAGGATCTCCTCGGGGTTCTCCATGTACTTGCCCGCCATGGCCGCCACCTGACGTGGCATGGTCGCTGAAAACAGAAGCGTCCGGGCCGACTCGGGTACGGCGCCCAAAATGGCTTCCATTTCCTCCTGGAAACCCATGTTCATCATTTCATCGGCCTCATCGAGCACCACCCACCGGACGAGGGACAGATCGGCTCGCTGGCGTCGCAGCATATCGTGCATCCGGCCGGGCGTGGCGACAATGATATGGGCGCCCCTGCTCAGGGCCCGGATCTGCTCGCCGATGGGCGACCCGCCATACACAGCCAGGGTCCTGACCCCGCGTGTGTGCTTGGCGAAGGAGTTCAGATCCTTGACAATCTGCAGACACAATTCCCGGGTTGGACAGAGAATCAATCCCTGCGTTTCGAATTTGGAAGCATCCGTCAGCTGAAGCAACGGAAGGCCATAGGCCGCCGTCTTCCCGGTTCCCGTCTGGGCCAGGGCGACAAGATCGCGGTCGCTTTTCAGGAATATCGGGATCACCTTGCTCTGAACGGGAGTCGGTGTTTCGAAGCCCAGTTCCTGTATCGCTTTGAGCAGGGCAGGCGACAGCCCCATGGTTGTAAAGTCTTTCATATCAAAACAGGGTGGACTTTGTGGTCGTGAAAGTCAATGTCTCAGGGATTAGCGGAAGAGCAGGAAGACGCCCAGAACGGCAATCAAA
>CAIZMS010000032.1 GCA_903934155.1 uncultured bacterium
CCCAGGTCGAGACAGTAATCAGCCCCATGCAAAATAGTAGAAACCGCGCGCCGGAGATCGCGAGGGGAATAGTCATCCTGGATCCGGATTCCCAGGGATTTGGCGATGTCGTTACCCGTGCCGAGAGGAATAAAGGCATACCGCAGATTCAGACTTCCGCCACAGGCCTCCCGAACCTGCATCAACCCATTGATCACGGCGGCATGGGTACCATCCCCGCCGATTCCCGCCACCACGTCGTAGGCAGTCGGCCCGGCCCCCATCAGATGGGTATAAACCTGATCCTGAATCCGGGATCCGATCCCGCACGTCAACAACTCATAGTCAGCGCTCTGCTGTTGAAGCAATTCAGCCACAACAGGCCAGAGCTTCAAGGCATCGCCACCAGCGGCCCCGGGATTGAGTACACAGAGCACTTTCATGGATTCACCCGGCTATAGCTTACGCCACAGATTCCAGGGAATGAAACAAAAAAAAGCCAGACTGGCCGGAAAGGCCAGACTGGCAGATCGATTTCGAAGAAAACGGCCTCTTATTTTTTCAACTTGGCCGGCCGCTTCAACATCGTGCGAACCTCGGTCGGGTTCATCGTCTTCACCGTCGCTTCAGGAACACCCAACCCGATCAAACGGAGGGCTTGAACCTTTTCGCGACGTTTCTTGTCGGACGTTCCCTTAACAGGCCGACCCATACGGGTATTTACACCTTTTCCAGACATGGCAACACCTTCCCTCTCAATACATTGCTTCAATAAACGGATGCACCGGAATGCACGGGCGCACACCATGCCCAGAAATACCCCCCAAGTCAACATCATATAAATTGATATTCTGCTGATTTCCTTGACTCTGCCGCCACCCATGGTTTGATTAGGGGCTTATGAAGCCACCGGTCAAATCTCTCTATATGCCGTATCTTCTGGCCGCCGTTATGCTACTAGCGGTCGCCGTTCTGATCTACCCGTTCGACACCGCCATTTACCAAATCCTGCGCACGTTTTCACACCGGGTCGGAAAAATCCATATCGTCCAGGAACTCCTAAATCTCGTTCGTTCCTTCGGTAAAGGCGATGTCATTCTCCTCATCATCGCCGCGTTGGGGGTGGCCGGGGCACGACGAAAAGCACTGCACATCCTCCTGGCCCTCGGCGTGGTCGCCATCCTGGTCACACCTCTCAAAATCGTCGTGGGCCGTGAGCGCCCGGCCTTTACCAACGATGAATCGTTTCCCAGCGGAGATGCCGCCACGGCCGCCGCGTTCTGCGTCCCCCTGCTGACCGCTTCGCCATGGACCGCCCCCCTCGCCGCCGTGATTACCGGCGGCGTCATTACGGGTCGAATCTATGACGGTCGGCATTTCCCCAGTGATGCCCTGACGGGCGCCGCGCTCGGCCTGGTCGCTTCCGCCATCGCCCTGGCCATTCTTCGAAGGTGGCGCTGGCGGCCGCCACGCCGCTGGTTTTTCCTGGCCGGAATTCTGATCATCGCCTTTGCCGTCATCAACCTCTCCTGGGCCCGTGCCACGCCCTTTGTCCTGGATTTTCTTCGTATCTGGGGCCCGCCCGGCGTCTTCCTGTTGATCGCCCGTCTTTTGCCAACCTGGCAGCGAAAGCAAAAACAAACCGTGAAGGCTCGACACTCGATCCTCCTCTTCGCCCTCCTCTTCACCCTTTACCTCGCGCTCTGCACCGCCTCATCGCTGTGGGATCGGGATGAACCCCGGTTCTCGCGTGCCACGGTCGAGATGGTGGAATCCGGAAACTATCTCGTTCCCACCTTCAACGGCCAGTTGCGGGCCGATAAACCCATCCTGATCTACTGGCTCATGTCGTTACCGGTTCGCCTCCTCGGCCCCTCCGAACTGGCCTGCCGCCTGGTAGCGCCCGTCGCCACACTGATCACGGCCCTGCTCACGTTTTGGATTGCCCGCCGTCTGGCCGGCCCCAAGCCGGCGCTCATCGCGGGACTAATCCTGATGCTCTCCCCCCTCATGGCCGTCAGCGGTACCGCCGCCACCACCGATGCCCTGCTCCTCGCCTGCATCTCCGGCGCCATCGCGACCCTCCTGTTGTCATGGTTCCAGGGATTCAAGGTCTGGCACCTTCCCCTGATGATCCTCGCGCTGGCGGGGGCCATACTGACAAAAGGCCCGGTTGGGTTGGCCGTTCCGCTCCTGGTCATCACCGCCGTCATGATCTTTGCCAAAGGCGGGGCCCTTCGACCACTCCCCTATCTGGGGTGGCTTGTCTTCGCTATCGCATCAGCCACGCTGTTGTTCTTGGCATGGGGCCTTCCGGCCAATGCCGCAACCAACGGCGAGTTCCTGCGCCTGGGTATTGGGAAACATGTCGTGGATCGTTCCCTGAACGCCATGGAAAGTCACGGCGGACATTCCTTTGTGTTTTATTTCTATTATCTGCCGGTCATTCTCATGGCTTTTTTCCCATGGACGCTCTATCTGCCACGACTCTTTTCCAGACTAAGCCCCCTTGCCCCTGACGAGAGAGGTAGAAAACTCCTTCTTTGCTGGGGATTACCGGTCATTCTCCTGATGAGCCTGGTGGCGACAAAA
>CAIZMS010000033.1 GCA_903934155.1 uncultured bacterium
AGTTGCCTCATAAATATACAAGGCTACTGCAAAATAATACTGGGCCTTTTCCCGTTTCGTCAGATCCCCGGCTTCCACATATCGCTGCACAAAACGCATCATCTGCGCGGGCGGAAGCGTGATCCAGGGAACCTGCCCGCCGCGAATAGTGACCTTCTCCATGTCTGCCCCCAGGATATCCTTGGAGCCCAACCAACCGAACGCATAACCGCTCCCCGGGTTGCTCTTCACATCGGCCTGGATTCCGTCAATGATCAGGGTTTTGAGCTCGGCCAAAAACTGATAGGCCTTGACCGCCTGTTTCCCGGCCGCTTTGCCCTCCTCCGTCTTCAGGCCCTTCACACCCTGCTCGATCTTGGCCTTCGCCTCCTTGAACAGATGCTGCTGGATCAGGAATCCGCTTTCTTTCCGGATGGCGTCAACCAGATCGAGTTCAGCCTGGATTGCGGCCTTTTTTTGCGCTTCTGCCTGCTCCTTCGCGAGGCGCGCCGCCTCGGCTTTATCCGCCTCCGCCTTCTCAAGGGCGGCCCGGTCCGCCGCCGCTTTAACCGCCACCAGTTCCCGATCAAACTTTTTCTTAAGGATATCAAACCGATCCACTGCTTTTCGGGCCTTTTCGGTTCCTTCGGAAACGGATTGAATCAGCTCCGAACACCGCACCGGGACATTCGTCAACGTCATCAGCTTCGCATGCACGGCTACTGAATTCGAGAGGGATAACATGGCCACCCGGTTGGATCCCACCAGGTCGGACAGCCCTTTCAATTCTGCGATGGCGGAAGTGAGCGTTCCGGTCGCATAGTGCTGGACCAGTTCCAGATCCGCCAAGGCGTTCGTCCTGTCCAAGTCTGGAGGCATTACGGTCCCTGAGTTCATCAGAGTCACCACTTCCGTGGCATTGGAAAACCACCCACTGGCCCGGACCGTGTAGTTCGAAACATCCCCCACAACCCCTTGCAGATCGGCTAAAATCTGACCCGCCTTCTTCCGGTATTGGTTCGCCAGTGCTTTTTCATTCTCTTCGGCGGTACGCTTTTTCTGACTGGCCACACAGCCTCCGATCAACCCCGCCAAAATCAGAACTCCCAGCACCACACCCACGGCGATTTTCACCTTGCGGAAGGATCGTGGAGGTTTAACCGCACCGGCCTTCACTGAACTATTCGAGTGAGCCTCTTCCATCACGCCTGCCGCAATGGGGGTGCCCCCGGCAAAGGACGCGCCTTTTTTCTTGGCTAAGAGAATCTTTCCGCCTTTTTTTGAAGGCTGCCCGTAGGGGGCCGCTGACGGAGGCTTCAAGGTGGGAAGAATTCTTCTCATGTCCGCCAGGACGGACGCATAATTCGGATAGCGCTTCAGGGGCTCAGCCTCCAGCATTCGCGCGACAAGCGCCTCGAGCTCAGGATTGATAAACGGACGCAATGAACTCAGCAATGGGGCGGGTTTTTTCAGCCGCGCCTTGACCACATCCATCGGGGTTGCCCCGTCAAACGGGGGCTTCAGGGTCAGGGCATGGAACAAGGTTCCGCCCAAACTGTAAATATCGGATCGGGCATCGGAGACGTGTCCCCTGAGTTTCTCGGGCGCAATGTAATAAGGCGTACCCCAAATTCCCTTGGCGGCTCCCCCTTCACTGCTTTCCTTGAACCGCGCCAACCCGAAATCCACAATCTTGGCGATCCCGTTGCTATCCAGAAGAATGTTCTCCGGCTTGACGTCACCGTGAATCAAATTGATGGCCGCCGCCGCATTCAACCCCTCCGCCACATCCAACGCCATCTTGAGTACCAGGGCTTCATTCAGAAGCTCGCCCCCGGCAATCATCTGATCCATCCGCCCGCCTTCCAAAAGCTCCATCACCATGTACGGCTGCCCATGAGACACCCCGAACGAGTAAATCTGAACGATATTGGGATGATTCAACGCGGCCGCCGCCTGGGCTTCCCGCCGGAATGTTTCCACAAATTCGGGATTCCCCCCGAAGGAGGATTGCATGACCTTGATCGCCACCCAACGATCCAATCCGGTGTCCCGCCCGCGATAGACGGCGCCCATGCCCCCCTTCCCCAGCAGGTCAATCAGAAGAAATGCCCCCATTTTTGCGGGAACATGCTGCGAGGTCCCACACTCGGGACAGGCGATTTCAACAAACGCGGGAAGATTGGAGACATCCATCAGGTGATGGCACTTCAAGCAGGTGGCCTCGTGGACCGGATCCATGATGATGTCGGTGTTTCCTGTCTCCATATTTTATCCGCAAACCTATTGTTTTCGAATGGCGATTCTGCCTATTATGAAGTTCCATGTCTATAGAAATAGAGGTTGTTTAACGCCATGAATCCCGTCTGTTTTCACATCGGATCCCACCCTATTTACTGGTATGGCGTCATGATGGCGTGCGCCTTTCTGGCCGGAATTCTCCATTGGCAATGGCTGGGTCGGCGGACCGGCCGGGATGTCTCCCTCGCCGGGGATCTGGCCTTTTGGCTCATGATCGGCGGCATCGTGGGTGCCCGTATCGCCTATGTCCTTTCCAATTTCGATTATTTTCGCGCCGCTCCCCAGGAAATCATCCGGATTGATCAGGGAGGCCTGATCTATTACGGGGGCTTCATCGGTGGGGCGGTCATGTTTTTTATAGTAGCCCGGTGGCGCAAGATCAATCCCCTTGATCTTGCCGACTTCTCCATCACCGCCCTCCCGCTCGGGCATGCCTTTGGCAGAATCGGCTGCTTTCTCAACGGCTGCTGCGGAGGCGCTCTCGCGCCACACCCGTCGGGATTGACCTGCGGCCTGGCCCATTATCCGGTTCAGCTCTATGAGGCTCTACTCAATCTCGGCATCTATCTGTTTCTCTCCTGGTTCTACCTGAATCGGCGTAACGCCCGAAATGGCATCGTTCTGGCCCTCTATCTGATGACCTACCCCATCGTCCGTTTTTTCCTGGAATTCATCCGGGGCGATGACCGCATGCGTCTGGGCACTCTCGACGTGGCCCAGGAAATCAGCCTGATCCTGATTGCGGGAGGCGCGATGCTCTGGTGGGTTGTGCGGCATCACCCCGCCCCGTCAGCCCAAACAAAATCCGATCCACGCCTCTGAACACCCGGGATTTACCCTTGACCAATACCAGCCACTATAGTGTCCCTCCCACCGGCGCCGGAAAGCGACTGGATGCCTGGCTCAGCACGCAGGCCCCCGAGCTGTCCCGGGCCCGGATCCAGAACCTGATTCAGGATGGCCACATTCTCCTGAACGGAAAAACCTCCAAGCCAAGTCATAAACTGGCGACTGGCCAAACCGTGACCCTCTCCATCCCCCCGCCCGTGGATATCGCGCTGAAGCCTGAGGCCATCCCGCTGGCGGTACTGCACGAGGATTCCGATCTGATTGTGATCAATAAGCCCGCCGGCCTGGTCGTCCACCCCGCCGCCGGCCACGCCTCCGGAACCCTCGTCAACGCCCTGCTTGCCCACTGCCCCGACCTGGCCGGCATCGGAGGAGAGAAACGACCGGGCATTGTGCATCGCCTCGACCGCGACACCACGGGAGTCATGGTGGTGGCCAAGAATGAAACCGCCATGCGTTCACTGATGAATCAATTCCGGCACCGGCAGGTGACCAAGGAATATCTGGCCCTTGTATGGGGACACCTGAACCCGCCGGCCGGACGTGCGGAAACCCTGATCGGCAGAAACCCGAACGACCGAAAAAAAATGTGCACGAAGCCCCATGTCGGTCGCCCGGCCATCACGCTTTACGAGACGCAGGAGAAATTCGCGGCCACCTCCCTGCTTCGTGTCCGCATCGAAACCGGCCGAACCCACCAGATCCGCGTCCACATGGCCTTCCTCGGCCACTCCATCATCGGCGACCCCCAATATGGGCGACCCCGCCGCGACATCCTGCCCGGTCCCCTTCCCGGCCGGCAAATGCTGCATGCCGCCCGCTTATCCTTCATCCACCCCGCCACGGGAAAGCCCCTGTCCTTTGAGGCACCCCTGCCGGACGATATGCGCGCCCTGATTGAAGCCCTGCGATGAAAGGCGCCGCCTGAACAAGGCTTGCGATGGGCTTCACAAAAACGGGAAGCGCCGCACACCACGAACCTGAAGATCGCCCCTGGGCTCGTTGAGATCCGCAGGCAGCCGGACCTGATTCCCCTGCAATCGGGCCCCGATCACGCCTTCCAGCGCCTGGCGCAACATCCAGGCCGCCGCGCCGGTGTAGCCGCTCCAGATCATGCGACCGGGTTCGATTTCAGTCAGCAAATCCGCCGCCTGCTTGTTCGGCTGTCCGCCATACACCTCGATACGATCCGGCGTGGTGTGTGCCAATGGCGAAATCTTGCGCCACAATCGTACCGCCGTGGCACGATATCCCGCCGCCGCCACCCGGTCGCCTTCCGCCTCGCACCGCTCCGACAGAAGACGTGCCGCGCCGACCAGCCACTGCACCCCATGGCAATACATTCCGTTTTCACGGACCCCTGCCGGATATTGCGCCACCCGGCCGAATCGCGGCTTCGTCGTCTCGAGAACCGGTGGCCATCCCAAAAGAATAACCGGACCGCGTTCCAACAGGCGAACGGCCGTGTCGAAGGCCATCCTCGCCCGAACCGGATCCATCCCCGCCATCACCGCCCACGCCGCCGTCAGCGCATCCACTTCCCAGGCACCGCCTCCGGGAAGACCAATCTCCGTGCCATCATCGTGAATAGCGCGCAGGTACCGGTCGGTACGCCAGGTCTCCTCCAGCGCACCTCGCAGCGACTCCAGACTCTGCCGATACCGCGCCGCACGCCCCGGCTCGCACCGCGTCTCAAACACGGGAAGCAGTTCCTTCAGGATCGAGAGCAGGAAGAAACCCAACCACACACTCTCCCCGCGCCCCTCAACGCCGATCTCATCAAAGCTGTCATTCCAATCCCCGGTTCCAATCAGCGGTAACCCATGGTAGCCAAGCCGGTGGTCAAGCACGAGATCCAGGGCACGCCGGACATGGCTGAACAAGCTCTCCTCGACCGGGGACCGCAACGGGAAAAGCCCGAGCCCGCCGCGCCCGGCCGGCAAAGGAGACAGGGGAATTTCGGTATCCAGATAGGGAATACGCTCATCAAGCACCGCTCCATCACCCGTCATGCGGACATAGTCCGCCACCGCCCACGCCAACCAGAGCAGATTGTCCGAGGCATGCGAGCGACAGGCCAGACCGGTACGCCCATCCTGCTGAAGGAAAAACCAGTGGGCGGCATCCCCCTCAACAAACTGCTGGGCCGCGTGCACCAAAATCTGGCGCCGGGCCAGACCCGGATCCACCCAGATGAGGTTAACCGCATCCTGAAGCTGATCCCGGAATCCGAATGCCCCGCTGGCCTGATAAAACCCCTTGCGCGCCCAGAGTCGCTCCGCCAGCGCCTGATACTTAAGCCAGTGCAAAAACCCATCCACGCCGGGATCGGATGTTTCCACCTCAAGAGCTCCGCCATAGGCATTCCACCAGTCCCGCGTGACCTCCAATTGGGTCTGCGCATGAACAGGATCCGCATAACGCTCCATCAGGCGCTCCGCCTCTTCCCGCGTGTCCGCCTGACCCAGAACCACCACCACCTGCCGTTCCCCATGCGGCGGAAGATCAAGGGTCAGCCGGAACCCGGCGACAGGCTGCTCGTCCCCCGAACCTTCCGGCATGACGCTCCCGCCCTCCACCCACACCGGATGCGCCGGAGTACGATCCGGCCCGAAAAAATCTCCCCGCCGGGTTACGACGGATCCGGGCGCCGGGGTCATCGCCACAAACGCGGAGCCGGACCGGAAGGTGTTACGGGGGTTCTCAAACCACAGCCCGCGCCCGCCGGCCGCCGATCCACGCAATAGCGGCCCGGCATGTTCCGGCCGTGCGGCCAGAACCATCTCAAAATAGGACGCACAAACCAGCCGGCGCGGCTGATCGCCATCGTTACGAATCGTCAGCCGATAGACCCCCAATGGCTCGTCCGGCGGAACAAAGACGGTCAGCTCTGTGGCCAGCGCGCCCCGGTGCATCCGGAACACCGCGGCACCATCCACCCCGAACTCGACATCATGCGCGGCATGCCGGTCTCGCAGGGGTTCATAAGTGGGAGAAAACCATTCGCCCATCTCCGGCTCATACAGGTAAAATGCTTCACCCGGCAATTCCCGGGTAACGAGATCAGCCCAATCGGGAGTGAGCCGGTTTTGCTGGGAATTGACGCTGGAGGAGGTGTGGAGTCCACGCTGGGTCACCGCCATGACATGTCCGAGCCGGTTGGCCATCGTGTGGTCAAACGGACGGGGCGTAAAGGGCGTCAGGATCCGCATTGTCCTGCCTCCATTCGTGAACTCGGTGTAGTGACCGGAAAAGTCACGGGGTGGCGTGCCATGATCCAGTTTCGGCCCCGGAACCGCACCACGGGAAACTGGAATATCAGCAGGTACGGTTCTCCGCACCAAGGCGGTGGCGGCCTCGCGCGAAGAAGCCGCACCCACCCACCACCGCACGGTTTGCGATCCGCCAGCAGGCACCTCCACACGCAGGGACAGAGCCGCCATGGCGTCAAACATCGGACACGGCGCCATCGGGGCCGGCGGCCGCCAGTGTCCCCCGGTCAGAGCCTCCGGCGCCCACAAGGTTCCGGCGCGCCCCAGGAAATCGACGCGTTCCGAATGGAATCCTTCCGGCGCGCGATCCGCCGCCAGGAATCCGGCGATCTTGCTCAACCGGTGGAAGGCCACCACGGCGGCAATCCCGGGCTCATAGGAAACTTCAGGGAAAAGCCGGTTGTATTGGGTGTGCCCGCGATCGGCCTCAATCGTACTTAACATCCATTCCACATACGGAACGACCCGCACCGATCGCGGCCCGGAGCCGGGATTACGAATCGTCACCGTCCAAGCCTCGAGCGCAAGAGTCTGATTCGGAAGCGTAATCCGCACTTCGGTTTCCAACCCATGCCCGCGATGCACCCCGGTCAGCATCCGGTCATCGCCCGTCCACTCCGCCTGCGGGCCGATCTCTGCCGGAAAATTCCCCAACACCGGCCAGGCATCCCACCCGCCGCCAGGCCGGGCTTCGGATAGAAACACCGCGCGCCCGGCGGGATCGCATCCATCATGGGCAGGCCGATGAATCTCGATCCCGCCCGCCAGCACCTCCGACCGTACAGCTCCATCCGGATTCAGCGTGAAAGCAAAAACCTCGTTGCGGAGAGCCAGGCGGAAGTCGGTCGAACCGGACCTCTTGCGATGTCCCGCCAGCGCGATCACCAGGGCTATCCCCACAACCACTCCACCGCCCTCCCAGAGTCCCGCCCTGAGGGACTGTCCCCAGAACTGCTCCAGCCAGGATGGCGTCGCCATCCGGATCGCCTGTGACTGTGTCCACACCTGATCCCAAGCGCCCCCCGCCGGAATGTAGAACGGAAGGAGCAGTGGCGCCCAAGTGGTAAACCGTTTTATTCCCTCGGGAAAACAGCGGGCGGTGGCCGGAGGGCCCAGAAAACGCGCGACTCGGGCGTCAAGCTGCTCCATGCCCAGAAAACTAAGATTCACCAAGGTGGCCACCCGCAGCCCCATGTGGTCAAGCCAGATGAGAACACGCAACGCATCGTAAGCCAGCACTCCGAGAAAGACCTGGAGACTCCACGCCTGAAAAGCCTGCGGATCGAGCCACAGACTCTGCCACACGCAACACAGGGTGCGAACCGCACCGTCCTGATTGTACCATGTGGCCGTCGGCATCTGTCGCAGAAAGGTGAAAATAATCGGCGCCATCCAGAGACCCCAGCGCAGGACATAGATGGTGCCCTCCGCCAACTCCGTAACTCCCTCACGGGAGAAGACGCGCCGAAGCGGCGCCCACTCGCGTTGCATCACGGCCAGCAACGCGGAGCGGTTGAGCGCAAAAAGCCACGCGGCCACGCCCCACGAAATCACACCGGCAAGCGCTTCGTTCCACAGCAATCGCGCCCCGCCGGCGTACTCGCCCAACGGAAGAAACCCCCAACGACTCAACAGGGGATAAACCTCATAGGATACGGGTGTGCCGCCGATCTTGAGATACGCCGCCAGTTTATGGGTGATGACAGGCGTTTGAGCCGCATCGAGATAGAAACCCAAGGCGGCACCCACCAGTCCGCCCAAAGCCGCCTCCACCGCGTAGACCCGCACGCCCGCCACGCGGCCATGACCGCTGGCCGTGAGCTTGAGATCACGCAGCAGGCTGATTCCGGCATAAACCAGCACGCCCACCGCAAATCCATATCCCGCCCGTTCCGGAAGGATCCACTCGATCGCCCGGTGCCCCCACGCCCAAGCCAAACACACGCCCAACAAAGCCCCGCGCCACGGCAGGGCGGAACGGCGAGCATTGCTCCACAACCGGCGAATATAGGAAGGGCTTCCATCAAAGGTCTCCATCACCGTCTTGACCAAGGGGAACACGGCCGCTCCCAACACCGCCCATGCCACCACCGGCGCCTGCGCCTGAGCCCACACCCAGGGCCCAAACCCGGCGAGCCAATTTCCAGCCTGTAGCAAACCCATGAACCAGCCGCTGAAACTCATGCCCTTGCGAAACCCCTGCCAGGCGTCACTTGAAAACTACACCGTCGCCACCCCGCCGCCCCGGGCCGTCTTCAGGAGCAGACCGGTCAGCACATAGGCCTCGGCCCACAGGGCACCTTGTGAAAGCATGGTGAACCCAATCACCGCCAAGGGCTGCCAGAAGACCGGAAGGATCCATGAGCCGGAACCCAGATCAGCCACCCACGGCGACATCGCAACAGCAAGGGCCAAAACCGGTAACACAGCCAATTCCCCGGACCGTGCCCGAAGTGCCTTCAGGGATCCCAGACAGGCTAGCGCGGCCGCCAGATTGAAGACAGCGAGAACCACCGTGCGACCCGCCACGACCGGCATCCAGGAATACATGGAAATTCCCAGGGAAACAGAATAAGCCCCGAGCCGGCTCATCAAATCCGGATTGGGTAACAAAAGAAGGAGACCGAAAAGAAAGGGAATGACGACCAGGCGGATCCCCGCCGTGGCCCCGAGCGGCTGGCGCCGGGTCATCAGGTGATGGGCATTGACCCCCTGATAGAAAACCCAAAACAAGGCGGCTCCAATCCGGCTTAGCCGGATGAGGTCACTCCCCTGCCTGGTCATCGTCCAAACCGGAAGATCGCCTGCCGCAAACACAAGAAGGCCTGAGAGGAGCGTGTGCTGCAGGACTTCGCCCCGGGTAGGCCAGCGGCCAGCCAGGCACCGCGTCAAAATTCCCGCCACTAACATTCCCGCCAGGGTTACGGCAAAAGGGGTAAAAAGCCACTGTCCCGGAAGGGTGTCGGCGTCACCCAGAAGCGCCAGAACAGAAATAACAGCCAGAACGGAAGCGATGCCAAGGCCAACGCTTCTGGCCCCCAGGCCCGGCACAACCGCCACTCCCAGCTGCTTGCGGAAACCCACCGCCAGAACGGCGACCAAAAGGAGACCGAACCAGCGGCCCCAGGGATGCGCCATGACAACATGCCAAAGCGGCCACCGGATCAATCCGGCCTGAATGCGAATGACCCCCGAGATCGTTTCCCGGCCACCGGGATGCGACACCGCCAACACGCCCTCGCCCCAATTTCCAATGCGGTTCCAATCAAGCGCCACTTCACGGCACCGTGTTCCCGCCCGAAGCACCATCGGAATCGATTGGATCCCGGCGGAGCCCTTGAGTTCCCAAGTGACGGGTAGTACGGCGGCCTCGGCCGAATCCAGGGTCAAGGCGTAGCTCAGGGCATGGGCCGGGTTGGTCTTGCGTTCAACGGTCAGGGATTTTGTCCAAATCCCGGCGGCACTGCCTGGCGGAAGGGTGAATCGCAATTCCCAGACCCCCTTACCGTCCTGGCTCAAGTCTGCCCTTCCGCCCGCCATCTGGAAGACGCCCTGTTCCGTGGAGCCATCAAGAATATTGGCTGAAAGAACAGGGTGCCCGAAGCCCAGAACCAGGCCGATAATACAGGTAACCCCGAGTTTCTTCATGCTTTGAAGCGCATGTCCTTGGCGGCCTTGACTTCATCCAGACGACCGACAGGAGTATTGCGAGGCATGGCGGGAAACTGGGCGGGATCCCGATCCGCCAAATCGGCAATTTCAAGCATCATGTCAATCAACTCATCCATCTGTTCGCGGGACTCGGTTTCGGTCGGCTCGATCATCAGCGCTTCCTTGACCACAAGCGGAAAATAGACGGTCGGCGGGTGAAGCCCGCGTTCAATCAGGGCCTTGGCGACATCGATGGCATGAACCCCCTTCGCCGCCTGGCGCGAGGCGCTGAACACGCACTCATGCATACACAGCCGGTTGTAGGGCAGGTCGTAGCGCGCCTTGAGCCGGGCCTGTATGTAGTTGGCGTTCAACACGGCATTCTCACTCACCCGCCGCATCCCTTCCCCGCCCAGAAGCAGCATGTACGCATAGGCCCGCAGGATGATCGCAAAGTTCCCGTAGAATGAGGCAATATAGCCAATGCTCTTGGGCCGCTCATACTCGAGGGCAAATGTGCCATCGGCTCGCTTGACCACGATGCTGGTCGGCAAGAAGGGAACCAGTTTGGCTTTTACACCAACCGGTCCGGAACCGGGACCACCCCCGCCGTGGGGTGTCCCAAAGGTCTTGTGCAGATTCACATGCACCACGTCGAATCCCAAATCACCCGGCCGACAGCGTCCCAGCAGGGCATTCAGATTGGCTCCATCATAGTACAGGAGCGCATCGCGCTTGTGGGCCAGTTCGGCGATCTTCAGGATGTCGCGCTCAAACAGGCCCAAGGTGCTGGGGCAGGTGAGCATCACCGCCGCGACCTCGTCATCCAGCGCCGCCTCATAGCGGGCCAGATCAATCCCGCCATCCGGTCCGGTCGGAATACTCACCACCGTATACCCGGCAATCGCCGCGCTGGAGGGGTTTGTTCCGTGCGCGGAGTCGGGAATAATGACCTTGGTTTTGCGGTTAGCCTTGTCCTTGTGATACGCCGCCACCAGCATCATGCCCGTCAGCTCCCCATGCGATCCCGCCATGGGTTGCAGGCTGAATCCGTCCATGCCCACAATCTCAGACAGCCAGCGCTCGGTTTCAAACAGCACTTCCAGGGCGCCCTGAGTGAGCATTCCTCCGCCGCGAAGCTGGGGCAGGAGGGGATGCAATGACGAGAATCCGTCCAGCGCCGCAATCCGCTCGCAGACCTTGGGATTGTATTTCATCGTGCAGGATCCCAGCGGATACATGTTGGCATCCACGCTGAAATTTTTCCGGGACAGGTTGGTGAAATGCCGGACTACATCGAGTTCCGACACCTCGGGCAGTTCGGCAGCCTGCTCACGGAAATACTTGCGGGGAATCCGAAGATTCACGGCGAATTCAGCGGGAGTCAGGTGCGGCAGATTGTCGGCCCGTCGCCCGGGCGCAGACTTTTCGTAGATCAACTTGCTCATAACACGCCCTCCAGCGCCTCGGCAAACATGCCGATTTGCTCACGGGTCCGCTTCTCGGTAACCGCGACCAGAAGATAATTATCCATACCCTTATAGTACCGACCCAGAGGAAACCCGGGGGCAAAGCCGCGGTCAATCATGCGCGACACGAGTCCGCTCGCCTCACAGGGAAGCTCGATCGTAAATTCATTGAACGTCGGCGCGCTCTTCTTGACCTCCACGCCGGGGATGGCGCTGAGCCGGGTTTTGGCATATTCCGCCTTCAAGGCACACGTTTCCGCCAGCTCCTTGAATCCGTGCTTCCCGAGCCAGGACAGGTAGATCAGGGCACGCAGGGCACACAACGCCTCATTGGAGCAGATGTTCGACATCGCCTTTTCGCGCCGGATATGCTGCTCACGGGCCTGAAGGGTCAGCACGAATCCGCGCCGCCCGGCGCCATCCATCGTGGCCCCGGCAATCCGGCCGGGCATCTTGCGGACATGATCCATACGGGTTCCCATAAATCCCAGATAGGGTCCTCCGAAAGACAGGGGCAACCCGAGGCTCTGCCCCTCGCCGGTCACAATGTCGGCCCCCATCTGCCCCGGCGTCTTCAGAAGCCCGAGCGAAACCGGATAGACCGACATGATGGCCATGCAGCCCCTTTTGTGAGCCAC
>CAIZMS010000034.1 GCA_903934155.1 uncultured bacterium
CATGACGCAGGTACATCATGGTCGTCCGGGCATCCTCAATCTCCCCCGTCTGCTCCTCCTCGATTCGGGATAACCGTCGATCAGCCAAATAAAAGGGAATTCCAACGGCGGCGACCTCATCCGGACATCCCCAACTATCTGTCAGGTAAAAGGACGGGGGAAATTTGATTCCCTTTTCATCAAGTTCACGCTTTACCTGACGGATCATAGGCTCAACCGGAGACCCCTTAATGGCTAACTTAAGGGCTGAAACCTTTGTGTTTAGCAATTCATAACGAACTGTGCTCCAACTCGTTACGAGAAGTTTTGCCTGAGCAGCGCCCATTTTCTCAATCCTGATAAAACGCCTGTTTTTTCATCTCCAGAAATTATAGAAGGGGGGGATTTTAACATCTTTCGCTCAAAACAAAACCGTTTTTTAAGACGGCGTTTCGTGGCAATTTCTGTTCTTGTGGCAGTTCACTCCAGTGATTGCTGTGATCATTGCGTATTCCGGCGGCGGCCGGACACCCATTCCGATTTGAGCCGGACACCTATTCCGATTTTGGCCGGACACTGATTCCGGAGTCGCCGGACACCTGTTCCGGTGTTTCCGGACACCCCGAAAAGGGGGTATAGCGACGCTGGATAACAAAGGCCATGATGCGACCCCAAAAAGGAGGCGCAGATGGCGAGGGAGATGTTATCCATGAGGAAGTTATCGGAAGTGCTCCGGTTGAGACTGGGGCAGAAGGTGTCGGTGAGGAAGATTGCCGGGAGCTGTTGCCTGGCCCGGAGTACGGTATCGGATTATCTGGTACGAGCCAAAGCGGCGGGACTGGGATGGCCTTTACCGGAGGGGATGGACGAGGAGCGGTTGGAGCAGTTGCTGTTCCCTGCGGGAGAGGCACCCGCCTCTGCGCGTGCTCCGTTGGATATGGCGTATATCCGCAACGAGATGCGCAAGAAGAGTGTGACGCTTCAGTTGTTGTGGGAGGAGTATCGAAGCCACACTCCCGACGGTTACGGGCGTAGCCAGTTTTGCCAACTCTATGGGGACTGGTTGGGCAAGCAGGCGATCAGCCTGCGCCAGGAACACCGGGCCGGCGAGAAGCTGTTTGTTGATTATGCAGGGGACACGATCCCGATCCATAACCCCGTAACCGGGGAGATCAGCCGGGGTCACCTGTTTGTGGCGGTGCTGGGCTGTAGCAACTACACCTATGCGGAAGTGACGGCGACGGAGAAGCTGCCGGACTGGATTGGTGCGCAGGTGCATGCCCTTGAGGACATCAATGGGGTACCCTTGGTTGTCGTTCCGGATAACACGAAAGCCGCAGTGAAGAGTCCGTGCTGGTACGATCCTGATATCAACATGACCTATCAGGAGATGGCCCAACACTATGGGTTCACCGTGATTCCGGCGCGTGTGCGCAAGCCCAAGGACAAGGCGAAGGTCGAGAACGGGGTATTGATTGCCGAACGGTGGATTCTGGCGCGCTTACGCCATCACACCTTCTTCTCCATTGCAGAAGCCAATGAGGCGGTTCGGCGCCTTCTCATCGGGATGAACGCCAAGCCGTTCAAGAAGTTGCCAGGCTGCCGCAAGTCGGTGCTCGACGAGATAGAACGGCCAGCGCTCAAGCCACTCCCTGAACAACCCTACGAACTGGCTGAATGGAAGTACGTAGCCGTGAACATTGACTACCATGTCGAGGTGGATGGCCACTATTACAGCGTCCCTTATCATCTCATCGGGCAACGGGTGCTGGCTCGTTTTACGCAAGCCGGGATCGAGTTGTTCCACAAGAACAAGCGGGTCGCAGTTCATGCACGCAACCACCAGAAAGGCAGGCATACCACCCTCGCGGAACACCAGCCTCCGGCACATCAGAAGTATTTGGAATGGACGCCGCCACGCCTGCTGTCCTGGGCGGGAACGATCGGGCCGAACTGCGCAGAGGTGGCCCGCCAGATTCTGGCATCCCGCCCCCTGGTCATTCATGGGTACCGGCCCTGCCTCGGCGTGATACGACTGGGTAAACAGTATGGCAATGAACGGCTGGAGCGGGCTTGCGCACGGGCCTTAATGCTGAACATCGCCACCTACAACCGCATTGAGAACATGCTCAGGACGGGTCGGGATAAGGTTCCCATGCCGGAACCAGACATCCCTTGCCCGGTGGCCGTCCACGACAACCTCCGTGGCGCAGGTTATTACCAGTAAGGAGCTTCACCATGCTATACGAACCAACCATTACTAAGATGCTGGCCATGAAGCTGAACGGAATGGCCGAAGCCCTTGAGGAACAACGCAAAAGTGCCGATGTCGCGGGCCTATGCTTTGAGGATCGACTGGCCATGCTGGTGGAACGCCAGTGGCTCTGGAAAGAGAACCGGGCGCTCTCCACCCGCCTGAAGTTCGCCAAGCTAAGGCAGCCGGCCTGCATGGAAGACATTGATTACCGGCATCCCCGTGGTCTTCAGCGTAGCGTCATCGAGCACCTCACGGGGAACGACTGGATTCGCTATGCCCAGAACTGCCTCATCACTGGCCCCACCGGTGTGGGTAAGTCCTATCTGGCCTGTGCGCTGGCCCACAAGGCCTGTCGGGATGGCCACAGGACGGTGTACTTCTATGCACCCAAGCTCTTCCGGGAGATCCAGGCCGGGCAGGCCGACGGTAGTTTGCCAGCCCTCTTGAAAAAGCTGGCCAAGGTTAATCTCCTGGTCATTGACGACTTTGGGCTCGAAAAAGCCACCGCCGCCCTGTACCGAGATTTTCTGGAGATCCTCGACGACCGCCACCTCACGGCTTCCACGCTCATCACCAGCCAGTTCCCTCCCTCCCGGTGGCATGAACTCATCGGGGATGCCACCGTGGCCGACGCCATCCTGGACCGGCTCATCCATGGCTCTCACCGCATTGAACTCGACGGCGACTCCATGCGAAAACACAGGGGCAAAGGGGTGCCCGCCCATCAGGATCCCTGCGCCTTCGCTGCAGGCTTAGGAGGATCCCCTAAAGGGGGGGATTTGAAAGAGAAGAAAGGAGACAGCGTCGTCCCGCAGGCGGGACTCCGACTGGGTCAAAAAACAACACGATCTTGACTCACATCGGGCTCACTGTGCTACAAGTTCAAACAACCAGCGTCGCTACGCTCCGATAAGTGTCCGATATCACCGGATTCAGTGTCCGGCCAAAATCGGAATGGGTGGCCGATTTGACCGGAATACGCACTCCCGCCCCATAAGCGTATTTTATGGGAAACATTAAAGGAGCCATTATGCCGAACATCGCCAAAGTATTGAGAGAAGAAATCAGCCGTATTTCCCGCCATGAAGCCAAAGTCGCCGTTACTGCGGACGGAGACAAAACCCGGACAAAATGTGCCACCAAATGTGCCACCGACTTTTTCGGGGCAGTGGGAGTTGGGTTGCTGGAAAGTTGTAACCCCTTGATATTGAAAGGGGTGGGGATGGTGGGCGTTACAGGACTCGAACCTGTGACCTCTTGCATGTGAGGCAAGCGCTCTAACCAGCTGAG
>CAIZMS010000035.1 GCA_903934155.1 uncultured bacterium
ATACGGTGGTGTGCGATGGGAAGAAAATGATCACCTATGCCGCCGCCTTGAACCGGTACGAGGAGAAAGAGGCGCCCCGATCCTTCGAGCAGTTCACCCAGGGACTGGGTCCCATGTCCGGAAACATCCTGTTTGTGGATAACCTGCTCCGGGACGACATCTATGCGGCGATCATGGACGGCGTCATCAAGGCGAGTTATGCAGGCAACGTCATCTTGGACGGCCAGGAGTGTGATCATCTGAAATTCGAGCAGTACCAGTTCGACTGGGAACTGTGGGTTACAGGCGGGTTGAGGCCTGTGGTGGTGCAGGTCGTGTATGATATGGCGAAAAGCTTTACGACCCCGGGCGGGGAGCCTGTTCCCGCGAAGGGGATGAAGATGACCGTGCTCAATCGGTTTTCGGATTGGGTGATTGACGGTGCGCTTCCCTCCGACACCTTTGAGTTCAAACCACCCCCGGGCGCCCACAAGGCCGAGTCCCTGTTTGAGGGAGATGATGAGGAGTCCCCGAGACGGCCGGTGCCGGTGGAGCCTGATGTGGATGTGAAGACCAACGCAACGCCTTTGATATGAGATGGAGAGCCGTGTTATGACAGCAGAGATTGGAAATGAATACGTCGAACAACGCCGGGCGAACATGAAGGCCCTGGTGGAAAAAGGATATCCGGCCTTTGGCAAGGCATTCAAGCGATCCGGCCGCCTGGCGGAGATCCGCTCCGCGTTTGAGGAAAACAAGGCGGTTTCCGCGGCGGGTCGCCTGACCACCAGCCGGGACATGGGGAAAAGCATTTTTGCAGACTTGCGGGACGGGTCAGACCGGTTCCAGATCTATGCCCAGAAAAACAGTCTCGGGGACGCCGCATTCGAGGCCTTCAAGCTTCTGGATCTCGGGGATCATGTCGGCGTTGAAGGCACGCTGTTCACCACCCGGACAGGCGAGCAAACCCTTAAGATCGAGCGGTGGACTTTGTTGTCCAAGGCGCTTCTTCCTCTGCCGGAGAAATGGCACGGGCTGAAGGATACCGACCAGCGCTATCGCCAGCGGTACCTTGACCTGATTTCCAATCCGGGAGTGCGCGAGGTGTTCAACATGCGCATTCAAGCGGTGCGTGAAATCCGAAACTACCTGGTGGAACGCCAGTTTCAGGAGGTGGAAACGCCCATGATGCAATCCCAGCCCGGCGGTGCCACGGCGCGGCCGTTTGTGACGCACTATGAGGCCTTGAATTCCCGGATGTATTTGCGGATTGCTCCGGAATTGTATCTCAAGCGCCTGCTCGTCGGCGGATTCGACAAGGTGTTCGAGCTGAACCGGAATTTCCGGAACGAGGGGCTCTCCCGTACGCACAACCCCGAATTCACCATGATGGAAGTGTATGAAGCCTATTCCGACCGGCGCGGGATGCAGGATCTGGTCGAGGGACTCATCACCCATGTGGCGCAGGTCGTGATGGGAACCCTGAAGGTCGGGACTCCCGAGTCGCCCATCGACCTGACCTCGCCGTGGCGCGAGGTGCCTTATCGCGAGCTTGTTCTCGAGCGGATGGGCGCGGACTGGTTCTCTCTCGGAAAGGACGCGATGCGGGTCAAGGCGGAAGCGGGCGGGCTTCATGTGGATCCGGCCTGGAGTCCGGACGAGATCACCCACGAGATTTATTCCAAGCTGATTGAGAAGACACTTCAGAACCCGACCTTTGTGACGCGCCTTCCCGCTGAGCTGGTTCCACTGGCAAAACGGTGCGAGGATGATCCCTCGGTGGTGGATGTGTTCGAGCTGGTGATTGGCGGCAAGGAGATTGCCCCGGGATACTCCGAGTTGAATGATCCTTTGGAACAGCGGAAGCGTCTTGAGGAGCAGGTTGCCCTGGCGGCTCCGGGGCGGGCCGCCGAGGAAGCCCAGAAGGTAGATGAGGATTTTCTCGCCGCGCTGGAGCATGGCATGCCCCCGGCGGGTGGAATGGGAATTGGGATCGACCGCCTGATCATGACCCTTACGGGAAGCGAGGCGATCCGCGATGTCATTCTCTTTCCACAACTTAAACCCCGGGATCTGGCTCCTGAACCCCTTAACCCCTTGACCCCTTAACCCCTTTCCATGCTCCCCTTCTCCCTATTTCTCGCCCTGAAGTATTTGAAGCCGAAGCGGACCTATTTCTCCGTGGTGACCATCATTTCGGTGCTCGGGGTTCTGCTGGGGGTTTCGGTGCTCATCATCGTGCTTTCGGTGATGACGGGGTTTGACGATATGTGGCGGGAGAAAATCCTGGGATTCAACGCGCACCTGACCGTGAGCAGTCCGGGCGGGGTAGCGGATGAGAGGGAGGTTATGGCCCGTCTGACCCGGATCAAGGGTGTGACGGGGGTGGCGCCCTCCACCGAGGGGCAGGTCGTGCTCCAATGCGGGGAGCGTATGTTCACTCCGATGCTCCGGGGAATTGATCCGATCCGGGAGCCGGCGGTCAGTCAGATTCCCGCCAGTGTCAAGCAGGGTGTCTTCAGCGTGAAGGGGCGCGATATGGTGATCGGCGTGGATCTTGCCCGAAGAATGGGTGTGGGGGTGGGGGATAAACTGTTGATCAATTCTCCCCGTAGTTTTGTCAGCCGCGACGAAATCACCCTGCCCCAGGAATTCCGCGTGGCGGGCATATTTGATGTTGGGATGTGGGAGTACGACTCGGGGTTTGTATTCTGTTCGATGGACAAGGCCCGGGAGGTGTTCGGTATGGAGGGTGGCGTGGGGGGAATCCGGTTGATGGCCCGGGATCCCTACCGGATTCAGGAGGTGGCCCGGCAGGCGCGCGTGGCGCTTGGGGAAGACTACACGATTGTCACCTGGATGGAGCAGAACCGGCAGATTTTCAGCGCGTTGCGGGTGGAAAAGAACATGATGTTCTTTCTTCTGATCTTCATCACGATTGTGGCGGCATTCGGAATCACCAATACCCTGATCACGGTTACGGTGCAGAAAACCCATGAGATTGGGCTCCTCAAGGCGATCGGGTTTTCGTCAGGCAGCATCATGCGGATCTTTTTCTGGCAGGGCTGGATCGAGGGCATGATCGGCACTTTTTCCGGGGTGGGGTCGGCTTTGGTGATTCTGCACTACCGGAACGATCTGCTCCGGTGGCTTTCGGACACTTTCAACCTGGAGCTCTTTCCAAAGGAATTGTACCGCTTGAGTGAAATTCCCTCCCGGACGGCCCCGATGGATGTTCTGGTGGTGGCCGGTTCTGTGATTGTGATTTGCACCCTGGCCGGCTTGATTCCGGCCTGGCGGGCGGCGCGGCTGGATCCGGTGGAAGCGTTGAGGCATGAATAAGATGGATATGATTGTCAAAGCTGAGGCGGTCACCAAGACGTACCTGATGGGAAAACGATCCCTGACGGTGCTGAATGGCGTTTCGGTGGGCATCCGGCCCGGCGAGACGGTGGCGGTTATCGGGCCGAGCGGCGCGGGCAAGAGCACACTGCTCCATGCGTTGGGGGGGCTGGATCAGCCCACGACCGGCGAGGTCTGGTTCAAGGGACAATCCCTGTACCGGTTGTCTCCGGAGGAACGAACAATGATCCGGGCGCGTCATGTCGGCTTTGTTTTTCAGTCGTATCACCTTCTTCCGGAACTTGATGTGGTGGAGAATGTGATGTTGCCGACCATGGCGATACGGGGGATGCGCCGGGAGCGGGCGAAGACTCTCGAGCGGGCGGAGCATTTGCTGGATACGGTGGGGTTGTCGGATCGGCTCCGGCATACCCCGCTGGAGCTTTCCGGTGGCGAGCAGCAGCGGGTGGCGCTGGCGCGGGCGCTGATGAACGAGCCGGAACTGGTTCTGGCGGATGAACCCACCGGGAATCTTGACAGTGTCACGGGAGAGCATATCCTGAAATGTCTTTTTGGGCTGACCCGCGAACGGCGGCATACGCTGGTCCTGGTGACGCATAACAACGAGATTGCAGCCCGGTGCGATCGTGTCATCCGGATGAAGGACGGGCGGGTGGAGGAATGACGGGAGGAATTTCGGCGATGATCATGAAACGACGATTTGCCCTGCTGGGTGGCGCGGTGTCACTGGCCCTTCTGGCGGGACTGGGTTTTATCTGGTGGTGCGTGCTTCCGGCCTGTGCGGCCTCCAAGCCGCTGACTCCCAACATTCAGGCGGCGGAGGTGGCTCGGTATTTCGAGAAAGTCATGCCGAAGTTGCATTTGTCCCATCAGCCTTTGGATGAGGGTATTGCGACCAACGCCCTCGACCTGTATCTCGGGATGCTGGATTATGACCGGACGTTTTTTCTCACTTCCGACATCGAGGAGTACAAGAAAGAGGCCGCACAGCAGGCGGAGCAGATTCATAAGGGGGATGTCTCGCTGGCATTCCGGATCGTGGAGCGGTTCAAGGAGCGGGTTCGCAATCGCGTTGAATACGCGGACAGCCTGATCAGCCAGGGATTTGACTGCACGGTCAAGGAAGCCTATGTCTGGAAGCGGAAGGATCAGCCCTGGCCTGCGAACGAGCAGGAGTGGAACGAACTATGGCGGAAAAGGGTGAAAAACGAGTATGTGGCCCGGTTGGTCGCGAAAGAAATGGCGGAGGCCGAGAAAACCAATGGAGTGGCCAAGGCGGATACACCCTCCGGGAAAAACGGGGTTTCGGGAACCAATACCGCCACCGTGGTGCGGGCCTCCGAGACGGATGCCTTGCTCAGCCCGGAGGCCTTTCTCCGGAAGCGCTACAAGCAGTTCCTGATGGTGTTGGAGGATAGTGATTCGGAATTTGTGATGCAGCGCTATTTCACGGCTTTCAGTCAGTCGTATGATCCGCATTCCGAATACATGACCCCCAGCACGAGCGAGGATTTTGAGATCGGGATGAAGCTGTCCCTGGGGGGTATCGGAGCCCTTCTGCAGAGCGAGGATGGCGCCGCCCGGATTGAAAAAATCATTCCCGGCGGACCCGCGGCTCGCGACGGGCGCCTCAAGCCGGGCGATAAGATTATTGCCGTGACTCAGGAGAATGGGCAGACGGTGGATATCCTCCACTGGCCGCTTTACAAGGCGGTGGGAGTCATCCGGGGGAAAAAAGGATCCAAGGTGATTCTGACCATCATTCCCGCCTCGGATATTTCGGGTTCGAGGACGGTGAAAATTCAACTGGTCCGGGATGAGGTGAAGCTCGAAGATCAGGAGGCCAAGGGCGAAGTGGTTTCTGTTCGCAATTCAGAGGGTAAGACAAACACAATCGGGGTGATTGACCTGCCGGTGTTCTATGCCGATATGAAGAACAGGAATACCGGCGGCTCGGAGTATAAAAGTTCAACCCGCGATGTGGCCCGGCTCATCAATGACATGAAGGAGAAGCCGGTTCAGGGGCTTATTCTGGATCTGCGCGACAATGGCGGCGGGTCACTGGCGGAGTCGGTTGAGATGACCGGGCTGTTTTTTCCGTCCGGCCCCGTGGTTCAGGTACGGGAAAGCCGCGGAGTTCAGGTGTTGAATGACCAGGATCCTGACACCCTGTATGACGGGCCGCTGGTGGTGCTGGTGAACCGGCGCAGCGCTTCGGCTTCCGAAATCCTGGCCGCCGCGCTTCAGGATTACGGTCGTGCGATTATTGTCGGCGACTCGAAAACACACGGTAAGGGGACCGTCCAATCCTGGCAACCTCTGGATGAGCGCACGCCCGGGTTTGGATCCATCAAGGTGACCACTCATTCCTTCTATCGCGTGGCGGGCGGTTCGACGCAGATGAAGGGCGTGGTTCCTGACATCACCATTCCTTCCGTGCTGGATGTTCTCGAAGTGGGGGAGGAGTATCTTCCCCATGCCATTCCCTGGACGGTGATCAGCATGGCCCGCTACCAGCCGTTCGGGGATTTGTCGCCCTGGATTCCGGAATTAAAGCGGAATTCGGAGGAGCGGCGTTCCCGGGATTCCCGATTTACGGTTCAGAAGGATGTCATTGAGCGGGTCCGGAAGCACCAGCAGCTGTCGGACATTTCTCTGAATCTTCGGGATCGCCTTGACCTGGCTCGTGAGGAAAAGGGCCTGGACAAGGCCCAGGATGAGGTTTTGGGGGAGGATGATGCCGGGAAAGATCCGTCGCAGAAGAATCCCGAAAAGGATCTGGTGTTGAGGGAGGCGGAACGTATTCTGGCGGACCTGATCCGACTGGTGGGACTCAAGGAGAAAAAGCATGAAAATTCCATTTTGGAAAATGCATGGGGCGGGCAATGATTTTGTCCTGGTGGATGATCGGAAGCTGACCTTTCCGGCGGCGGATCATTCCTGGCTGGCTGCGATTGGAGCCCGACGGACGGGCGTGGGCTGTGAGGGAATTATCCTGATCCAGCCTTCCGATAAGGCGCATTTCACCATGCGGTTTTTCAACCCTGACGGCAGCGAAGTGGACATGTGCGGAAACGGGGCTCGCTGCATTGCCCGGCTTGCCCACGAACTCGGCGTGGCGCCCGACCACATGGCCTTTGAAACTGGGGCCGGACGGATTGAGGCGGAAATGGTCGGGGAGCGGGTCCGGTTGGCCATGACGGCGCCCAAGGACTGGCGGATGAACCAGGTGCTTGACCTGAACGGGGTGAAGCGTCCCTATGGATTTGTGAACAGCGGGGTGCCCCATGTGGTCATGCCCCTGCAGGATCTTGACGGCGAGGATGTGGCCAAAACCGGTGCGGCAATCCGGTACCACAAGGATTTCGCCCCCAAGGGAACTAATGCAAATTTCATTGCCGTGACCGGCCCGTCTTCGCTACGCATCCGCACCTATGAGCGCGGGGTTGAAGCGGAGACGCTGGCGTGTGGGACAGGGATGGTGGCTGCCGCGTTGATTGCCGGGCGTATGGGCCATGTCAAACCGCCGGTCAAGGTCACCTGTGCCAGTGGCGATGTGATTGAAGTGAATTATGTCCTGACGGCCGAGGGTGCGGAGAAGGTGACCATGCTGGGCCCGGCCGCCCATGTCTTTTCGGGCATGCTGGACTATCCGTGAAACTTGCCACCTTCAATGTGAATTCGATCCGCTCCCGAATGGGAATTCTATTGGACTGGCTTGCCGCAAACCGACCCGATGTGGTGTGTCTCCAGGAAACTAAGGTGGTGGATGCGGATTTCCCCCTCGAGCCGATCCGCGAGGCGGGTTACCATGCCGTGTACTGCGGGCAGAAATCCTACAACGGCGTGGCGCTTCTGTCCCGGGCTGAGCCCACCGGAGTACGGTTCGGGATGGATGACGGCGGGCCTGCGGATGAGACGCGGTTGGTCTGTGCCAAGGTCGGGCCGATCCATGTGGTGAACACCTATGTTCCGCAGGGGCGGGATATCGAGCACGAGATGTATCGGTATAAGATTGAATGGTTTGCGCGATTGACGAAGTATTTTGACCGGCACTTCACGCCCCGGCAACCGGTGGTGTGGGCGGGGGATTTTAATATCGCCCCGGAACCGATGGATATTCATAATGCCAGTCAGCAGGCCGATCATGTGTGTTATCATGTGGATGTCAGAACGGCTTTTGCGAAGACGATGGAGTGGGGGTTTATGGATGTCTTTCGTAAACATCATTCCGAACCCGGTCAGTATACGTTCTTTGATTACCGGCAAAAGGATTCCGTGGAGCGGAATCGGGGATGGCGGGTGGATCACATCATGGCCACTCGCTCCCTCGCGGCGAAGTCGACGGGCGCGGTGATTGATATGACGCCACGGCGGGCGGAGAAGCCATCGGATCATACGGTGCTGATGGCGGAGTTTGATGTCGGGGGAATATTATGAATGGTTCATTGGAGTGGACGCTGGGTCTCCGATTCCTCGTGGCGCTTGCCCTCGGGTTCCTGATCGGACTGGAACGGGAAACGGGACGCAAGGAGGGTGCCAAGTTTTTCTTTGGCGGGGTTCGCACGTTTCCCATTGTCAGCCTGTTCGGATTTGCCTGTGCCTGGTTATATGGAAACGGGGCAACGCTCCTTTTGCCGGCGGGATTGGTGGCGGTAACGGCTCTGGCCGTGGTGGCTTATCTTGAAAAAATCAAGGCGGGGCGGTTGGGCGCCACGAGTGAAGTGTCGGTATTGCTGACCTATGTGGTCGGGGTGATGGCGTTTATGGCGGATGTTCGCCTGCCCATCGCGCTGGCGGTGATCAACACGATTCTACTTTCCGAAAAATCGGTGCTGGAAAGTTATGTGGAGCGATTGGATCGCACCGAGTTCCTGGCTACACTCAAATTTCTTCTGGTGACGGTGGTGATTTATCCCGCCTTGCCGAATATGAATTACACGGTCTACGCCCTCAACCCGGCGAAGATCTGGCAGATTGTGGTGCTCGTTTCGGCCATTGGATTTATCGGGTTTATCCTGTCGCGAAAAGTGGGACCCAAACTCGGGGTTCCGTTGTCGGGGTTACTGGGTGGAATTGTATCCAGTACGGCCGTCAGTGTGGCGACGGGTCGGTTGGCCCGGGAAACCCCCGCGCAGGCGGGGGCTGCGCTGCAGGCAAACTTGCTGGCCAGCAGCGTGATGTACATCCGGCTGATTGTATTGATTGCGGTTTTTGGAGGGGGATTCTCCATGGGCTTGGACTGGCGGCTAGGGTGCCTCTGTCTGACCGGGCTGATTCTGGCGTTGACCGTTCGCAATGATCGGGATCCGGTACGGGCGGGTGGGGGATTGCCGGCCCCACAGAATCCGGTTGAGATCCGGGTGGCGTTGTTTTTCGCGCTGCTGTTTGTTGTGTTGAAAATTGGCACGTCTCTGGCGAAGGACGCGTTCGGGCAGGCCGGGGTCTTGAGTCTGGGGGCGCTGTCGGGCCTGGCGGATGTCGACCCCTTTGTTCTTTCCGTTGTGCAGGGGGCGCTATCGGGGCCGTTGCTGGTAAAGGCCGTCCTGATGGCTCTGATGATCAATACTCTGGCGAAGGGGATTTATTTTTCCTCCTTGAGCCGGGGGAACCGGATGGCGTGTTTGTGGCGTTACGGATTGTTGGCAGGGTGCCATGTGCCGTTGATGTGGGTGTGAGGAAAGAGGTCAGCATGAAGAAATTTATTGTTCACTTCCTGATGGTGGCGGTGTTGTGCGGGATGGCGGGATGTGTCAGCACGCCGGCACGCCGTATTGAGAAGGAGCCGGGTGTTTTTGCCTCTTTCCCCCCTGAGATTCAGGCCCGGGTTCAAAAGGGTGAGGTGGATATCGGCTTTACCCGGGATATGGTTCGGTTGGCGGTGGGACGGCCTGATCGTGTTCATGCCCGCACCACGGAGACCGGGCAGGTTGAAATCTGGATTTATATGGGGAGCCGTTATATCAGCCGGTATGAGCCCATGGATTCGGGGTACTGGTATCGGGATCGCGCGGGGCGGATGCGCCGGGCCTATGATACCGTGTGGGTGGATCGCGGCTACAGTGAGGAATTTCCCACGCTGCGCCTGGAGTTCCTGGATAACAAGGTCAAGGTGATCGAGCGGCTGAAGCGGTGATTTTCAGGATCACGGTTCGGTTCTTCTTTTGATTTTCCAGGGTGGTGTTCGGATAGGGAGGATTGGTCTCGCCTGCGGAAGAGGTTGTGACGCTGGAGGCGGGCAGTCCGCCCGCTTTGATCAGGACATTGGCTGCGACTTTTGCCCG
>CAIZMS010000036.1 GCA_903934155.1 uncultured bacterium
ATGGGGATCGGTTTGACCACCTGGGTGGGCCTGTGCCGGTTATTGCGGGCTGAAGTAATGAAGCATCGTGACCGGTCCTATGTGATGGCGGCGCGTTCATTGGGCTACGGGAACGGACGGATCATTTTTCGCCATATCCTTCCGAATGTGTTTCATATCGTGATCATCACGTTTTCAATCCGGTTTCCCGCAGCGATCGGAACCGAAGTGTTCATGAGTTTTCTCGGAATTGGAGTGCAGGGAGAACCGTCTTGGGGTATTATGATAGGAAATGCAAGACTTCGCCTGTGGCAGGGGATGTGGTGGGAATTGACGGCGGTGACGGTTGTAATTCTGGCGGTAGTCCTGGCGTTTAATCTGGTGGGTGATGCCTTACGCGACGCCCTGGATCCGCGGTCGAGAGAGAGGGAAAGTTAATATTATGCCTAAAAAGACGGCTTCTGAAATCCTTACGCACGAGACGATTCTGGAGTTTTTCCAGAGGCCGGGGTATGCCCCGATGACTCTGGGAGAGCTGGAGACGGCCTTTGCCCTGCGGGGCGGGGCTCGGAAGGCTCTTATTTCCCTTCTTCATAAGATGGTGATGAATGGGGAGATTGTTCTGATCCGCAAGACCCGTTATTCCCTGGGCGCTCCCGCCGATCTCATTACGGGCAGGCTTGAAGTGAAGCGGTCGGGCGATGGCTATCTCACCAATCTGGAAGGGGAACTGACGGTCAAGATTGACCGGGGGCACCTCAGCACGGCTCTGCCGGGCGACCAGGTGGTGGTACGCCTCGAACCGCTTCGACCCGGAATGGCGGAATGGCAGCGCCACGGCGTGGTGATACGGGTTTTGGAGCGAGGAACCCGTGTTGTGGTCGGCACCCTGAAAAGCACGGGGCGTTTTCTGTATGTGGCTCCCATGGATCCGTCGTATCAGCAGGACTTTTATGTTTCTGAAGTCAAGGGCGCCCAGATCAACGACCGGGTGGTGATCCAGTTTACGAACTGGGAAAACCGCCATGTGAATCCCGAGGCTGAAATCATCGAGGTGATTGGTCCGGCTGATAATCCGTCCCTCGATACGCTGGCCATCATGCGCCAATATGAATTGCCCGAATCGTTTCCCGTCGCGGTTATGCATGAGGCCGGAGTCTCCGCCGCGCGTCTTGACCAGCCGGGAAAGCGCGAGGATTTGCGGGGGAAGTTCATCTTCACAGTGGATCCGGCAACGGCCAAGGATTTCGATGATGCGTTGTCCTTGGAGCGGGATGCGGAAGGCCGGCGTGTGCTGGGAGTCCATATTGCCGATGTCTGTCATTTTGTAACCAAGGGAAATGCCCTGGATCGGGAAGCCGTTGAGCGTGGCAATAGCGTGTATCTTCCCGACAAGGTGATTCCCATGCTTCCCGAGGAGTTGTCCAACGGCCTTTGCAGCCTGAAGCCAGATCAGGATCGCTTGGCTTTCTCGGCGTTTATGACATTTGATGACGCCGGGAATGTGGTGCAGTCCAGGTTTTCCCGAACAATCATCCGATCCCGGTTGCGATTGACTTACGAGCAGGCACTTGAGGTGCTTCAGACTCCTGCCGGAATGGCCTGCAAGGTTCCGAATTTCCCCCTCGAGGCAAGAAGCCTGGTCAATGAAGTGTGCGCCCTGGCCATGCAATTGCGGGGGCGTCGCATGACCCAATGGGCGCTCGACATTGATATGCCCGAGAATCAGGTCGTTATCGGAAAAGGGGGCATGATCGAAGACATCAAGCCGGTGGTGAACGACATTTCGCATCAGATGATTGAGGAGTGCATGGTGGCGGCAAACGAGGCCGTTGACCGGGTGATCAGCGAACGGGGCATGAAGTTGATCCACCGGCTCCACGAGGCGCCTGCGGAGGATAAAATCGAAATGCTGACTGCCGATTTACATGATATGGGCTACCAGCCAGGTCAGTTGAATAACCGGCGCAATCTCATGGAGTTCCTGAAACGAATCAAGGATACCCCGCTGGCGAATTGCGCGCAGGTGGCCGTATTACGGAGCATGAAGCGGGCGGTCTACAGTTCCAAGGAAGGCGGGCATTTTGGACTCGCTAAGAAGTTTTATGCGCATTTCACCTCGCCGATCCGCCGTTATCCGGATCTTGTGGTGCATCGTATTCTGGCGGCGATCCTGGAATCGCGAGCGAATCCGTATCCGGGGGACGAATTGGAGCGACTGGCTCTTCATTGTTCCGAAACCGAGCAGACCGCACAGGAAGCGGAACGCGAATTGCTGGAAATCAAGAAATACCGTTTTTTGGCCCAGCAGATCGAGCAACATGATGTCCGGGTCTATGACGCCGTGGTGGTCAAGGTTATGAACTTCGGCCTGTTCGTCGAGCTCGACGGGTTGAGCGTCCAGGGTCTGATTCATGTCTCGGCGATTTCAGAATCCTTTGTCCAGTTTGATCCTGGAATGAAGGCGTTGCGGGCGGGGCAGGATGTCTACAAGTTGGGCACACGGGTAAAAGTGTTTGCCGTGAAAGTGGATTTCGAGAAGCGGAGAATCGACTTTTCGCTTAAACGGCCGGAGCCGACACGCCCTGTAAAGGGGCGGCCTGAGCAGCGGAAGGGACAGAGGAGACGGCGGTGATGAAGGGGGGAGTCCAAAGTCAGGGTTCAGGGGTCTGGGGTTCAGGAAATAGACTTCTGGTGATGGGGCTGATTTGGGTGTTCATGGGGCTGTCGGGGTGGGCGGGGGGAATGGCGGAACTGGATGCACAGTTCACGCCGGTTGAGACGCCGGTATTCATGGAGTATGACGTCGGATACCGGTTTCTGAATATTCAATTGCGCAAGGTGGGAAAGATTGTTGCAACTACAACGATCGGGCGATGGAAGCACCGGGGCACCGGACAGGAGGTTCCCTCCTTGTTTCTCGACATGCGGGTGGATTCGCCGGATAGCGGGAAAGCCGGACAGCGGAGCAGGATCTCGATTCATGACCGTATTGTGGCGGTGATGACCGTTCCGGATTTGCAGGCTTTGGTGTTTTCTAAATACACGGACGAAGTGCTGAACCCCTTGATCGGGCGGTCCAAGGAGATTTTGCAGTGGTCTCTTTATGATACTCAGTCCGGGCGGCTGGAATACGAGAATCATGACCTGAAGAAGGGTGAGATCAAAACCCATCTCGTGAATCCGGAGGCGTTGCTCGAGTTAAGCCGCAAGATACGGCCGGTCATGGAGTTTCTCGTCAAACAATACCAGGCGCCGGTTCCCGGCGCCGAAAGTTCGGAGCAGGGGCGTATTGTCGTGAACATGGACGGGAATGTCGTCGCGCTCCGTATTCTGACCGAGCGGGAAAAATCACCCTCCTGCCTGACCCAGCGACGGTTGGATTCGATGGCCATCAAAACAGTGGCGGAACGGGGCAGTTCGGTCAAGCCTCGCGATTTTCATGCCTGGAGCATGACCTTTAAACAACTGGCAAAGACACTTCAGGACGGCGCCTTGATTGCGTCTGCTGACCATGCGCCGGTTGAGACTGTCGTCCCGCTGGCTGTTGACTATGAATTGGGACTGGGCAGTATCCGCGCCACGATGACCTCGATTCACCTGGGGGCGACTGTCAAGGCGGAGCGATCTCTAGTGGTGGCGAAAGGTCCAGAACCTGTGGCTCAGAAATAGTCCCGTGCACACCAGCCCTTCGGCACACACTTTGGGCAGGAATTGCACCATGTTCGCGGTGATATGGCTGAGATGAAAAATGAGACTGGAAAGAGCCTGGGGCAGGGCCGGATGCCGGATAAAATAGAGATGGAAGAGCCAGACCAGAAGCTCTGAAATCCCATATGATACGGCCCAGACAATACAGAATCGGATGAATTGACGGCGGGTTCCCTCCAGTTGCCTGCGCTCAAAGGTCCAGAGTTTGTTTCCTGTGAAACTGAAAATCCCTCCACAGGGGCGGCTGATGAGGTTGGCTCCCTCGGGCGGAAGCCCACCGAAATGAATCAGCATTCCGAAAATCGTAAAATCCGTGATGGCACTTCCCACCCCGACTGTTGCGTATTTCTTGAGTTGTGTAATCAGGGTCATGGCTGATAATGCGAGGGTTACTTGCCGATAATCAGTCGGGCTTCAACTTCCGAATCCCGTTCATTGATTGTGAATTTTGCCTGACCCAGAACCCGTAAAACATCGACCCAAACGCCCGTTTGATTCAGGGTGTCGCGAATTTTCCCCGATTGTTCGGATGATGAAAACAGGGTGGCCAGCTTCAGGACGCCTGCCGCATTTTTCACCGTCGGGGCAATGCTTTCCAGATTGATCCAGCCCAGGGCGGAGGGGCCGGATTTAGACAGGGAGCCCCAAGCAGGTCTTCCTTGATGAGTGGGTGGCACCAGGGTTTTCAGGACGGAGGCATTGCTGGACAGGATGAGCCAGTCGCCTAATACGGTATAGGTGACGCATTCGTCGGGTTCGAACGAACCGTAGAAGTTTTTCCGGGATTCCTCGATCAGGGTCAATACCGTCCCGTTTTCCGCGGAAATGGGGCGGAGAACAAGGCTGAGATTATACTGGCTGTTCAACAGGGCAATGACCTGCTGGATCCGGCCGTCTGCCGCATCGCGGCTTCCCACTTGAATTCCAAGAAGGAGGGTGGGTGTTTTAACCCCTTTCATGAAGGCACGCAGGGTTGAGCCCATGGGACCGCGAAGCCGTCCGTTGTGTTGCTGGTCGAGGAGCGCCACAAAGGCGAGCGCATCGGGCGGGGCATCCTGGGTGTCAAACAGAGGACGAAGGGAATTTAACCAGAGGAGGTTCGACTCCGACTCCATAAGCGAATGCGCCCAACTCAGTGGGAGGAGGGTGATGAGGTCTGAAGTGGCTCCGGTTAATTCAGTCACCGTCTTCATTCCGGATGCTTCGCCGAGAGGCGGGGCGGGTGGAAGCGGGAGGTGCCCGTTGAAATACAGGGTGATATGGTCTGGATCCACGGTGAGCTCGTAGGTAACCAGATTCTTCTGGGTGTCAATCCATCCCCAATTCCGGGGTGTTCGTTTCAATTGTGCCCTGGCGTGTTCCGGTTTTTTTACCGTTGCCACGGTCAGGCGGCCCGGGTAGGTTTCGGCGGCTTCAAGCAGGACCCGCACCCCTGCCGGATCCTCCGAAATGCAGGCCAGCACCATGCCTTCTGTCAGAGCCAGAGACAGTCGAAGGTTTGTGTTTCCGAATTTGGTGCGGCTCAGCCAGAGGGTCAGATGACCCTCATTGACTTTAACCGGGATGAGGTCGCGGGATTTGAGCCAGGCCATCTGCCAGCGTAGTATACGGCTTTGTCCCCCGATCCATGACGCGCAGACCAGGGCTGGTTTTTGCTGGGCTCCCAGGGATGGGACATAGGCCAGGACAGACTGATCCGAGACAAGCCGGGTGACCCATTCTTTCGTAACAGGATTATTGCGGAAGTCGTTCAAGTCCTTGTCCGGAACCCCGGCCGCCTGTACTGCCCGGAGCACCATGGGGTTGCTGAGGAGATTGTCCCACTCACTGGCGAGGTTCCTGTGCACGCTGACGGCCGAGGCATTGGCGGGAATGGCGGAGAAAACGCGGTCCGGGCGATAGGGAATATAAAACAACCACCCGATTCCGATGGCCAGAAAAATAACGAGGAGAATCCAGAACAGGCGGGGTCTTCGCGTGGTCATGACGATCACTTGATTTTGCCTTCAGCAATCTGTTTCAGGAAGTCGGCGTAGGCGAATTTCAGGCCCTCAGGAAGCAGGGTGGGGGCCTTCCATCCCAATTTGGTCAGTTTGGTCGAGTCCAGCAACTTCCGTGGGGTGCCATCCGGCTTCGATGTGTCAAATACGATTTTGCCGGTATAGCCGACGGCGGTTTGGACGAGATGGGCTACTTCCTTGATGGAGACTTCGATGCCGGATCCGATGTTGATGATCTCGCTGTCCTCATAGGTGTTCATCAGGAAGACGCAGGCGTCTGCCAGGTCGTCGGAATACAGAAACTCACGCAGGGCAACACCGGTTCCCCAGATGGTGACTGTGGGGGCGTGGGAGACCTTGGCTTCATGGAAGCGGCGGATCATGGCGGGGAGTACATGGGAGTTTTCGGGATGGTAATTGTCGCCCGGTCCATACAGGTTGGTGGGCATGACGCTGATGAAGTTGGTGCCGTATTGGCGGTTATAGCTCTGGCACATGATGATGCCGGCGATCTTGGCCAGCGCGTAGGCCTTGTTGGTTTCCTCGAGATGGCCGGAAAGCAGGGCGTCCTCGCGGATGGGTTGGGGGGCGAATTTCGGGTAGATGCACGAGGAGCCGAGGAACATCAGTTTTTTAGCGCCGGAGAGGTAGCTGGAGTTGACGATGTTATTCTGGATTTGGAGATTGCTGTAGGCGAACTCGGCGGGATAGGTGTTGTTGGCGAAAATTCCTCCGACCTTGGCTGCCGCCAAAAATACAAACTCGGGTTTTTCCTGCTCGAAGAACCGTTTCACGGCGGTCTGGTCGGTGAGTTCCAGTTCCTGATGTGTGCGGCACAGGATGTTGGTGTAGCCGTCTGACTTTAGGTGTTTGACGATGGCCGAGCCAACCAGTCCGCGGTGTCCGGCAACATAAATGCGGGAATTCTTTTCCATGGTCATGAGATTATATCCTTATGCTGCGTACCAGTTCCTGGACGCGGGTCATGTTTTTTCTGGCGAGATAGTCGCGGAGGCCGTCGATCACATTCAACGCCGTCAACGGCTCCGTGAAATTGGCCGTGCCCACGGCCACCGCCGAGGCACCGGCAATCATGAATTCAATGGCGTCCTTCGCGGAGGTAATGCCCCCGAGGGCAATCAGGGGGATCTTGACGGCCTTGGCGGCCTCGTACACCAGCTTGACTGCGATCGGGTGGATGGCCGGGCCGCTGAGTCCGCCGGAGATATTGGCGAGGATGGGGCGGCGGGTTTCAATGTCAATGGCCATGGCGGGAAACGAATTGATGAGCGAGAGTGCGTCGGCCCCGTTGTCCTCGCATACCTTGGCGAAAGCCCCGATGTCCGACACATTGGGTGCCAGCTTGGGGATGATGGGGAGTTTTGTTTTTGCCCGGACGGCGGCCACCACCTTGGCGGTGGATTCGAGCGTGGTGCCGAAGGAACTGCCGCCTGCCTTCACGTTCGGGCAGGAAATGTTGATCTCCAGGGCATGGATCCCCTCGACGCCGTCGAACCGGGCGGCCACTTCCGCGTATTCCTCCAGCGTCTTTCCCCAGATGTTCACGATGACGGCCAGATCGTGCTTCCTCAGGAAGGGCATGTATTTTCCGATGAAGCCTGCCACGCCCGGGTTTTGCAACCCGATGGCGTTGATGAGCCCGCCGGAAACTTCCACCATGCGCGGGGTCTTGTTTCCGCCCCAGGGCTCCAAGCTGATGCCCTTGACCACGATGGCGCCGAGTTTATCCAGATCCACGAGATCGGCGTATTCCGGGCCATATCCGAAGGTGCCGGAGGCGACCATGACGGGGTTTTTCATCCGGATGCCGGCGAGTGTGATGTCGAGTGTTGGTGTCATGTCAGTCTTCCCAGATGACGTCGCGGGCTTCAAAAATCGGGCCGTCCTTGCAGACGCGGGCAAGGGTTTCCTGTCCGCTGAGGCGAACTTTCTGGACGCAGGCGAGGCAGGCGCCGACCCCGCAGCCCATGTGGCGGTCAAGCGAGAGCCAGGCTTTCCGGTTGCCGCTGATGGCGCGATCACCGACCGCCTTGAGCATGCCGTTCGGGCCGCAGGCGAAGAATTCCGGCTGTGCGTTCGGGACTAAGGCCTGAAGCCAGGCATCAAGAGCCAGGGTCACCAGGCCCTTTACACCCAGGGAACCGTCATCCGTGGCCACCTGAACCTCCCAGCCTAGTGCGCGGAATTCGTCGGCCAGGAGAATATCCGCCGCCTTGGCGCCTCCGATAAAAAGAATACCGCGGCGTGTCATCTTTCGCGCGAGGAAATAAAGCGGCGCCACCCCGTAGCCGCCGGCGATGAGGACGGGGGTGACTGAACTGGCGAGGTCGAGGGGGAACCCGTTGCCCAGGGGACCGACCACGCTGGCCGTGTCATTCAGGCGCAGGTTCTGCATGGAGGCGGTTCCGCGCCCCACCGTTTTGTAGAGGATGGAGAGGTGATTCCCGTCGGCCCGGTAGATGCTGAACGGGCGGCGCAGGACGGCATCATGTAACTGGGCGAGGCGGAGGTGGATGAACTGGCCGGGCTTGGCCAGTGGCGCTACCTCGGGCAGTTTCAGGGTCAGCACCCGGTAGTCCGGGCCCATGGCGTCATGGCCGACAACAGTTCCGTTTTCGATACGCATCATGGGGGGCAGATTAACGACTGGCCGCGACTTTCTCAATCAAATCCGCAAGCCGGTTGTCGGCTCCCGCAAGGGAACGGGAGCGGGCCGCACGGCGCATGGCGGACTGAGCGGTCGGGTTGGTTGCCAGGAAACGAATGGATTCCGCGAGACGCTCGGGCGAGAGATCCTGCTGTTCCAGCACTTCGGCGGCTCCGGCATCAGCCATGGCTCGGGCATTGGCGAGCTGGTGATCCCGGGCCGAATGGGGGTAGGGGACGAGAAGCGCCGGGATGCCGAACAGGGCAAGCTCCAGGCAGGAGTTGGCTCCCGAGCGGGAAATCGCCAGGCTGGTCCGGCGGTAGACGGAAACCATGTCGCTGCAGAATCCGTATACGGTGGCGGGAACGCCTGCGGCCAGATAGGACTCCTCGACGGAGGATTTCGCCTTTTCTCCCGACAGGTGGATGGCCTCCACCGGGATCCCGGCGGCGATCAGGCGGGCCAATGCGGTGGGAACGGTTTCGTTCAGTCGCTGGGCACCCTGGCTGCCGCCCATGGTGAGGACGGTGAATACGGGGGGTGTGTTTGTCGGGAGGGTTGCCGCCATTTCCATTTCCTTGCGGAGCGGCAGGCCGGTGAGTGTCATGGCCGGGTGCTTCAGGGTGGTCCGGGTTTCGGGGAAACTGATGGCGATGGCCGTTGCGAGCCGGGAAAAGGTGCTGACGGCTTTGCCCGGGATGACATTGGCCTCATGCAGGATCACCGGGATCCCGAGACGGCGTGCCGCCAGTACCGGGCCGATGGAGGAGTAACTGCCCATCGCGAGCAGGGCATCCGGTTGCTGTTCACGCAACGCCTTCACGCTGGTTCGGTAGACGCGCAGGAGGCTGAGCAGAGTGCGGGGCAGATGAAGGGGATGAAAGGAAAGTTTTTCGGCTCCGATGCTGATGACCGGGCCGCTCCAGGCGTGGCGAGTGGCGGTTTCGATGGCTTTGCCTGAAAGCCAGAGAGTGACCGCATGTCCCCGCTTCTGCAGGGCCAGGGCGGTTGCCATGCCGGGAAAGACATGCCCGCCGGTACCGCCACATGACACACTGAATTTCGCCATGGAAAATTCCTCTTAAATGAATCTCGCCATTATCCAGATTCCTGCGGCGAAAGCAATCGGAGCCACTTGCAAAGGCGCTGATTTTCGCCAGATGTCAGGGGAGGTTCCGGAAAACCGGTTGATCAACAAGGCGGTCGTGGCGGGAATGATCAGTAGCGCCACGGTGACATCCAGGGGCGTCAGGTGCAGTGGCAGGCAGGCCGCCGGCCAGACGGTGAGCGCGAGAATGCCGGCCATCCATCCCTTGAACGGAAGGGATTCACCCGGTAGCCAGGAAAGGATCGCGGGACCGAGTGCCGCACCGCCAAGCCACGCCACCAGAAGGGTCAGGAGAATGGGGGGCGCGCCGGAGCGGAGATGCTCCCCGGAATAGGTTCCGTCGCGGAGCCCGGACAGCAGGGCGGCACCCACCATGACGGGGAGCATTACTTTTCCGCTCGAGCAGAAAACTCCGATGAGACTGGTCGAGCAGGCAGGAGATCTGGTAGGATTCGAAGGCATGTTTTTAAAATAGAGGGCCGCCCCGGCAGGGGCAAGCTGAATCAACACATTCGATTGGTAACCAGACGATTAATCACAATCCAAGGGTAGACCCGATGAAAATAGCGGCCATCACGACCGCCGTTCTGTGTGGCCTGTTGTGCCATGCCGATGCGGCGGACATTTCTACGCTCTGGAGACAGTTCGAGCAGGCTAAACAAAGGGGTAGTGTCCCGACTCTGCCGGACTATTCGTATGCGGGCTATGCCCTGGGTGAAAAAGGGATTCCTCCCGTCACGGGCAGGCGGTTCAATGTCACGGACTTTGGCGCCATTCCCAATGACAATCTGAGTGATCGGGTCGCGATTGAAAAGGCCATTCGGGCGGCCGCGAGCCAGGGAGGCGGGATTGTTTTCTTTCCGCCGGGACTCTTCCTTGTCAGCGAGGAGGCGGGAGTGGGTTCCGGTATTCTCATTCATGGCGAACAGATCGTTCTGAAGGGGTCGGGAAGCGGCCCCGGCGGCACGGAGATCTTCATGAGGAACTATCTCATGCCAGAGGATCCCGAAATGAAATACTCCGTTCCGGCCATGTTTGAATTCAGTCGGGACAAAGGTGAATCAGGCAAAAAGAAATGTACCACCATCACACAGGATGCACCCCGGGAAGCGTTCGGCATTGTTGTGGCAGATGCCTCGTCTCTTAAGCCCGGCCTGTTGATTGAACTTTCCATGAACAATCCCGAGGCCAATGCGGAGTTTCTTGATGGACTGAAGCCCTGGTCCATCTGGAAAACGACAAACGAGGAGGGGGTCATGGTGCGGGGTGAAAAACATCGCATCAAACGTATAGACGGGAATCGCATCACATTCTTCGAGCCGGTTCACTGTGCCATACTTGCGAAACACGGATGGACCGTTTCCATCCTCCGCCTGATTCCCGGCTGGGGCGCTGAAGACATTCATTTCCGGGGGAACTGGAAGGAGGCGTTCGTCCACCACAAGGATTTTATTCACGACAGTGGATGGTCCCTTCTTGCCTTTCATTGCGGAGATAGCCCGGTTTTGCGCCGTTGCCGGTTTTCCGATTGTTGCAATGCCGTCAAGCTGGCCGCCTGCTATGCCGGCACCATTCTCAACTGTTCCGTTGAAGGCAACATGGGGCACGAATCTTTTTCAAGCTCCCACTTTTCGTATGGAACACTCATGGCTTTTTGTGCTGATACCGTTACCAATGGCGCGTTTCACGGATTTTCCGCCAGTCATGGGTCTGTGGGGACGGTGATCACGCATTGCAAGAACTCGGATCGCGGATTCGACTGGCACGCCTCCTGGCCCTATTGTAGCCTGATTGATGCCTGTACAGGCGGGCTGATCGGCAATGGCGGCAATGTTGCCCTGCTGCCGAATCACATGCGTTATCTCACCTTCTGGAATTTCAGGCAGACCGCCGGCGAAGTCTATCGGGAGTATGACTGGTGGGAGCCCCGGAAGCTCAACGAGGAGTACAGTGGCGCGAAGGTGGTTCATCCGGTCATCGTTGGCTACCACGGGCTTGGAACCACATTCAAGACCAATAGCTGCGGGCAGATTGAATCGCAGGGGGTTCCGGTTTCCCCGGCCTCGTTGTATGAAGCCCAGTTGGAAGCCCGGTTGGGGGCGCACCCGGCCTGGATCGATAAAGCGCGTACCGGTTACAAATTATTTGTGAAAAATGGTTACTGGCAACCTATTGATTAAACCCGGGAAGGCGGAGACGCCGCCTCGGAAGTGACATTTGGTATCAAACAGGAGGGTTATTAGATAATGAAAGTGAAGGAGCCTTTGATGAATCGGAATACTGCGGCACGTTGTTTTGCATCGTTATGTCTGGTGGGGGTCTGTCTGGCGCCGGGATGGGCGGTTTCGACGGCCTATTCCGCGCTCGCCAAGGATTCCGGCAAGTCTGCCGGAATCACAGCGGTCAAGGGAATGTGCACGTTCAGTGGCAAGCAAAACCCCTGGTCTGCAAAACTCACTCCGAAAGGGGATGGCACATATGACGCCATCTATATTTCCACCTGGAACGGCAAGTCCCTGAACTATGTGGGAACGGTCAAGACCGATCTGAAATCGGAAATCAGTGGGACCGGCAAGGCGTGTCAAGGAGCCGGTAATGGCACTTTTGAGTTTTCCGGAAAATACGGCAACGACGGCATTGCCCAGTGCAGCTACAAGGAAGTTAATGGTCGCCGCAAAGGTACCATGACCGCCGAAATGCCCAAGTAAAGGATTGAAACGGTTTCCGCCACCGGGTCATTTCGAAGGATCCGGTCTTACCCGTGTTCGCCTGATTCCGGGAGATGCCAGAAGTGCAGGCCGATCAGGACGAGGCCGGTCAGGGCATACATGACGGCGAAGTCTGGAGCGGCCATCCAGCCGAATTTGTTTTCGATGCCGGCCGGGGTTATGGTGTAGGCGTGGATCAGGCCGATGGCGGATAACGCCGCCCCGGCAAACATCCAGTAGGCTGCCTTCAGGAAGTTCCGGTCGATCATGAAGACTGTGGCGGCGGACAGAACCATGGAGGTCAGGATGAACCCCTGGCTGAGCGCGACCACGCCCTTGATGTACAGATCCGGCCCGAATTTATCCCACATGGCGAAGAGGGACGATCCCGCCACGCGCAGGGTGGTTTCAATCTGGAGCAGCATCCATGCGGCAAAGGATGGAATCAAGCCCAGTGCCACGGCAAGGGCATGGGGCTTTGGGATTTCCTGGAATGACTGGGCGGTGATGATGATGGCGATCCAGAGCAGGATGCCCAGCGTACACTCGATGGGAATGACTTTCAGGATCAGGGTCAGGCC
>CAIZMS010000037.1 GCA_903934155.1 uncultured bacterium
CTTCGTCGTGGCCGGGTTTGACTTGGCGGCTGTCCAAGTGTATGTTGATAAGCAATATATGCATACCCAAAAACATCATTCCATCCCTTCTGTTCCCGCCCAGTCCGTTTTTTCGAGTTTGATCGCGCCCCTTCAGCGTGCGGTTGAGGAGGAGGGGTACACGACGCCGACCCCGATCCAGGATGCGGCCATGCCTCATGTCTTGGCCGGGCGCGATCTGTTTGGTGTCGCCCAGACGGGGACGGGTAAGACGGCGGCGTTTACGCTCCCGCTGCTTCAGCATCTGGCGGCGCATCAGCTCCGCCCTACCCGGGGCCGACCCCGGGCGCTGATTCTGGCGCCGACCCGCGAGTTGGCCGCCCAGATCGGTGACAGCATCCGCACCTACGGCCGCCATGTTCAGGCGACCTATACCGTCATTTTCGGTGGCGTCGGCCAGAGCCCGCAGGTGGCGGCCATCAGCCGCGGCGTGGATATTGTCGTGGCCACGCCCGGCCGGCTTCTCGATCTGATGCGGCAGGGGCACATCCATTTTGACCAGTTGGAAGTGTTTATCCTGGATGAAGCCGATCGGATGCTGGATATGGGATTCATTCGCGATATCCGAGCCATCCTGGCGGCGCTCCCGAAGAAACGGCAATCGTTGTTCTTTTCCGCCACCATGGCACCCGAGGTCGTTGAGCTTGCCCGCGCCATGGTGAGGGATCCCGTGCATGTCACCATCAAGCCCGAACAGCCCACGGTGGAAAAGATTACCCAGAAGGTCATGTTTGTGGAACGGGCCGACAAGGATGCGCTGCTCGCCAAGTTGTTGAAGGATCCCGCGATCAACCGGGTGATTGTGTTTGTGCAGATGAAGCATGCGGCCGACAAGGCGGCACGCAAACTGGCGTTGGCGGGAATTCCCACCGTGGCCATTCATGGCAACAAGAGCCAGGGCGCGCGGACCCAGGCGTTGGCCGGATTCAAGAGCGGCACTATCCGGGTGCTGGTGGCCACCGATATTGCGGCCCGGGGCCTGGATGTGGACGACATTACGCATGTGATCAATTACGACCTGCCCCACGAGCCCGAGACCTATGTGCACCGGATCGGGCGAACCGCCCGCGCGGGTGCTTCCGGGGATGCGGTATCCTTTTGCTGTGCCGAGGAGCGTGACTTTCTCCGGGATATTGAACGTCTGATCCGTAAGGCCGTTCCCGTGGATATCGGACACGATCTGCACTCCGAGACGGCGCGCCATGCGACCGGAGCGGCGGCACGTCCGCCGCCGCGTCACCATAACAAGGGTGGCCGAGGGGGTGGGCACGGGGGAGGACAGGGTCGACATCCCGCCAAAGGGGGCGGGGGACATCGCGGGCGGCGATAGGCCTGCATCGATGCCTTGCAGGTTGCCTTAACCGTGTTCGACGAACAAGGAGGCGGGTGTGGGTGAGGAAAGTCCAGTGGTCGCGATTCGCGACTTGAAGACGGTGGCGGGGAAAGTGGTCCGGTTGCAGGGCTGGTTGCAGGGCAAGCGAAGCAACGGGAAAGTGATCTTCCTGCTGGTTCGGGATGGCACAGGGCTTTGCCAGTGCGTCGTCGAGGCCGCCTCCGTCGATGCCTTTTCCAAGGCTTCGGAACTGACCCAGGAATCGTCGCTGATTGTGACGGGAAGCGTCCGGCTCGACGAGCGGGCACCCGGCGCAGCGGAATTGGCGGTTTCGGAGCTTGCCGTCCTTCAGGTGGCCAAGGACTACCCTATCAGCCGCAAGGCGCATGGTGTCGATTTTCTGATGGATCACCGGCATCTGTGGCTGCGCTCTCAGCGCCCCGTGGCCCTGTTTCGGGTTCGCCACACTGTCATTCGCGCGATCCGGAATTTTTTCGACGAGAACGGCTTCACCCTGATGGATATGCCGATCCTTGTGCCCGGCGCGGGAGAAGACCGGCAGTCGCTTTTCCCGGTGGACTATTTCGGCGAAAAACTATTTCTGACCCAGACCGGCCAGTTGTATCTGGAAAGCGCCTGCATGGCGATGGGCAAGGTGTATTGCTTTGGGCCAACCTTTCGCGCCGAGAAATCCAAGACGCGTCGTCATCTCACCGAGTTTTGGATGGTGGAGCCGGAAGTGGCTTTTGCCGATGTGGACGAGGTGATGAGGCTGGCGGAGGATATGATCTGCGCCATTGTCGCGGAGGTGCTTTCCAAAAACCGGGCCGATCTGGAATTTCTGGGTCGCGATGTGGCCGCATTGGAGACAATCATGAAGCCCTTTCCCCGCATGACCTATACGGAAGCGGGTGAATTGTTGCGGGGCGAGCCGATCCGGCGGAAGCTGGAGCAGGAGCTGGAGCAGGACAAAGCCCGCCTCCAGGTTCTCATCACGGAACTGGATGCGGCGGAGGCGGTCTTGAAGACCGCGAAAAAGGGGTGGCAGCAGGAGAAGCAGGAGGAACGTATCCGGGAGCTTCGGGAAGCCGTGGGCGAATTGGATCAGGAGTTGAAGGTGCGGCCGGATCATATCCAGCTCGCGCAGTCGTTCAAGTGGGGGGAGGATCTGGGGGGAAGCGACGAAACCCTCGTTTCGCGCCAGTTCGAGCAACCGGTATTTGTCACCGACTATCCCCGTGAGGCGAAGGCGTTCTACATGAAGGTGTCGCCGACCGATCCCCGCGTCGTCAAGAATTTTGACCTGCTCGCGCCCGAGGGGTACGGCGAGATTATTGGCGGAAGCCAGCGTGAGGAGGATCCGGAGGTGATTGCCGAGAGCATGACCGCCAAGGGACTGCGTCCGGAGGATTATGCCTGGTATCTCGATTTGCGCCGTTACGGCAGTGTGCCGCACGGGGGTTTCGGACTCGGCGTGGAGCGGACCGTCGCCTGGCTGTGCGGAATCAAACATGTCCGCGAAACCATTCCCTTCCCACGAACCATGGGCCGGGTGTATCCGTAGGAAAGAGAATCTTTACCACGGAGATACGGAGAAGAAAGTTAATGTGGCGTTTATTTCGACCACGGGAATACCGTGTTCAAAATAAACGCCACCGCCCTTCTTGAAGGAAGAACAGAGGAGGAGTGGTTTTATGGTTCGAACCATCTTTTCTTTCTCCGGGAATTACCGCCAAAAGGGTTGCGGGAATTTCAGATGCGGTACTCCGCAGCTTAAATACCCGCAACATTGTATTTTCTTCTCCGTGTCTCCGTGGTAATTCTTTAATCGAATTACATGAATGCAGGTACCATTGGTGAAGATGCGCTCATCCGGCGGTTGGCGAAACTGCTGCCGGGACGGGCGGATGTGGTGGCGGGGATTGGCGACGACTGTGCCGTGGTACGGACGGGACGTCGTGATGCCTTCGATTTGCTCCTGAAAAGCGACCCGGTGATTGAAGGGGTTCATTTTACTCAAACGGCACCTGCGGAAGCGATTGGACACAAGGCTCTGGGTCGCGTGCTCAGCGACATCGCGGCGATGGGGGGCGAGCCGCTGTGGGGGCTGATCGATCTCGTGGCACCCGCCTCCGTGCCGGTGAAGCGACTCGAAGGGATTTATCGCGGCCTGGCGACACTGGCCAGACGTCAGGGAGTGGCGATTGTGGGCGGAGACACCTCACGGGGCAAGACCCTCGAGATTCATGTCTTTGCTGTCGGTCGGATTCCGCGCGGCCGCGCGGTGCTGCGATCCGGGGGCAAGCCGGGTGATGTTCTGTATGTGACCGGTTCCCTAGGCGGAAGCGGGCAGGAGCGTCATCTGCGATTCGAGCCGAGACTCGCCGAGGGGCAATGGCTGGCCGCCGGGAAATGGGCCACCGCCATGATGGATGTCAGCGACGGATTAGCCACCGACTTGCGCCGGTTGACTGCGGCATGTGGAACGGGTGCCGTGATTGAGGCGGCGCGGATCCCGATTTCTACGGTTGCGAAACGGTTAAAGGATCGTCGCACTCCCCTCGAGCACGCGCTTTCTGATGGCGAGGATTTTGAACTGCTCTTCACTGTTTCGCTCCGAAAAGCCGCTGCTTTTGAAACCGCCTGGCGCCGGCAGTTTCGTCTTGCCTGTAACCGGATCGGCGAACTGACTGAAAAATCAGGAAGGCTTGAGCTTGAAACCCGGGGAATCCGTAGGGTATTAAAAGTGCGCGGGTATGAACACTTTACATGAACTGACAATTGAATCCCACAGCGTAGGCGACACCCACAAGCTGGCGCGGCATCTTCTGAAGCAGGTGCCGGGTCCGATGGTGCTGGCCCTGCACGGTGACCTTGGAAGCGGAAAAACCTGTTTTGTGCAGGGGTTGGCGGCGGCGCTGGGAATCGACCGCCCGGTGACCAGTCCCACCTTCACGCTGGTTCACGAATATCAAGGGACGCGTCCTTTGGTGCATGTGGATCTCTATCGCTTGCGCGATTCTCTGGATGCGCTGATGTTGGGAATGGAGGAGTATTTTGACTCCAACGGTATTACAGCCGTGGAGTGGGCCGACCGGGCGGAAGACCTCTTCCCGGCCGGGGCCATTCATCTTTTCTTCGAGACCCTTCCCGGCGCCCATTCCCGCCGCATCATTGTCCGATCCCCAATGCCCTTGAAGGGGTGAAGTCTTTCTTTCGACTTGTGGGTATTTCGGGAGTCCGTCATTGCATCGGGGCGGGGGCTTCGCTAGCATGAACCCACATTTTGTGAATCAACCCGTGGGGTGAATTATGCTGGATATTAAATTGATTCGGGATCATGAGGAGACGGTTCGGCAGGGGCTGAAGGCTCGCAACGCGAGTTTGGAATTTCTCGATGCCGTTGTGGCGGATGATACTCAACGCCGGAAACTGGTGACAGAAGTCGAAACCCTCAAGAACCAGCGCAATGTGGTGTCGAAGGAAATCGGCATGCTGAAAAGCAAGGGGCAGGATACCACGGCGACCCAGAAATCCATGCGAGACTTGGGTGACCTGATTGCCCAAAAGGACAACGAGGTCCGGGATCTCGAGGCGCGCCTGAAGGACAACCTGCTCCGCATTCCCAATCTTCCCCACAGCAGCCTGCCCGTCGGCACCGATGCTTCCGCCAATGTGGTCGTTCGCAGTTATGGTACGCCACGCCAGTTCACTTTTCAGCCGAAGGGCCATGTTGAGGTGGGCGAGAAGCTTGGGATTTTTGACTTTGCCCGCGGTGCCAAGATGACCGGGTCGGGGTTCCCGCTGTTCCTCGGGATGGGCTCGAAACTTCAGCGCGCCCTGATCCAGTTCATGCTGGATCTGCACACGACCGAGCATGGCTATACGGAAATGCTGCCTCCGTTTGTGGTCAATACCGCCTCGATGATCGGAACCGGCCAGCTTCCGAAAATGGCGGAGGACATGTATCACGCTACCGATGATCTATGGCTGATCCCGACGGCCGAGGTGCCGGTGACGAATTACTACCGGGACGACGTCATTGATAAACCGCTTCCGGTTTACCTGACGGCCTATACACCCTGTTTCCGTCGCGAGGCCGGTGCGGCCGGCAAGGAGACCCGGGGTATTATCCGGGTGCACCAGTTTGACAAGGTGGAGATGGTGAAGTTTGTCGAGCCCTCCACGTCCTATGCCGAGTTGGAGACGCTGGTAACGAATGCCGA
>CAIZMS010000038.1 GCA_903934155.1 uncultured bacterium
AGGAGAGGGAAGACACGATATGGCAATGCGAGAAAGAGACAGAGACAGGGACAGGGACAGCACGGTAAACATGGTGTCGAAGCGGCGCGTGCCGCAGATTGAAAGCCTGAAGTTTATCGACCCGCGTGACTACGAGTTGCTTCGGAAATTCACATCCGAGCAGGGCAAGATTCTGCCAGCACGGCTGACGGGCGCCTCGCCCCAGCAGCAGCGTTCGGTGGCCCGGGCCATTCGTCGTGCCCGTGTGATGGGCTTGTTGCGCTAATTACAGTCAAAGGGTCTTTGGGTTTTTCAGGCGGCGTCCTCGGCAAGAGGAAGGGGGCCGATGACGGACCGGGAAGGCCAACGAATGAGGAGAAGAGACTATGTCAGTTGAAATGATTTTGATGCAGGATGTCAAGGATCTCGGCACCGCCGGACAGGTGGTCAAGGTGGCGGATGGCTACGCCCGGAATTTCCTGGTGCCCAATAAGCTGGCGGCTTCGGTGACCGAATCGACCCGGCGCCAGCTTGCGAAGCTCCAGATCCAGCGAGAGGCCGAAAAGCAGGTTGCCAAGGAGAAGGCCCGTGATCTGGCCGCCGCCATTCAGAAGGGATCCTATACGATCCGTATGAAGGTGGGCGAAGGTGAGAAATTGTTCGGTTCAGTGACCAGTGGTGAAATCGTCAGTCTGATCGCTGCGCAGGGATTTGAACTGGATAAGCACGCCGTCGAGCTCGAGGCTCCCATCAAGGAACTCGGCATGTTCGAGGTCAAGGTCAAGGTCCATCCGGAAGTTGAAGCCCTGATCAAGGTCTGGGTCGTCCAGGAATAGTTCCATGGCCAATGATGCCCCTGTCTCGTCCAAGGTGACGCCACTCGAGCGCGTTCCACCGCATAGCGAGGACGCGGAGAGAGGGGTTTTGGGCGCCGTTTTGCTTGACTCGGAAAAGGTCATGGACCTTTGCATCGAGCGGCAGTTGGTTCCTGAATCATTTTATATTCCCGTTCATCGCGCGATTTTCGATGCCATGATGGGCATGAATCGCGACGGGCGGCCCATTGATCTCCTGACCGTGGGAGAACGCCTTAAGTCCGCCGGGTTGCTCGAACGCGTCGGCGGCGCCCCCGCGCTTCACCGGATTGTCGATGCCACGCCGACCTCCGCCCATGCGGAATATTACATCGACATCGTTCGTGACCGGCACCTCTTGCGTCGGGTGATCGAGGCCTCCCGAACGGCTGAGCGTAATTGCTACGATCCCACCGCTGAGGCCCAGTCCGTTCTCGGACAGGCTGAACAGTCTTTTTTTGATATCACGGCCAATCAGCACGGACAGATGCGTCCGTGGCACGAATTGGTCAACGAGATTGTCGCCACCTTTGACAATCAGCAAAAGGGATTCCTAGGTGTTCCGACGGGATTCAAGGATCTGGACAAGAACATTAAAGGGCTGAAACCCGGGAACATGGTCGTGTTGGCGGCGCGTCCCTCGATGGGGAAAACGTCCCTGGCGATGAATATTGTGGAACATGTTGCCCTGGGCAAGGGCGATGCCCAGTCGCGCCCCCGGCCCGTCGGGGTGTTCAGTGTTGAAATGTCGTGCCTGGATCTCGTGAAGCGCATGATTTGCTGTCGTGCCGAGGTGTCGGGGCATGCCATTGCCGAGGGCTTTATTTCGCAGACCAATCACGGGCGTCTGATTTCAGCGGCCGACGCCTTGAGCAATGCTCCGATTTACATTGATGATAGCGCCGGGCTTGATATTACCGAACTTCGGGCCCGGGCCCGTCGGATGAAAAGCAAGCATGCCGTCGAGTTGATCGTCATCGACTATCTTCAATTGCTGCGCGCGCCGGAGCATTCCCGGCACGGGCGTCAGGTTGAAATCACCTATGTTTCCGCCGGGCTCAAGGCGATGGCCAAGGAGCTGGGTCTTCCGGTCCTGGTGCTCAGCCAGCTCAGCCGCGCCCCTGAGGCACGCGGTGGCGAGGAGAAGCCCAAGCTTTCCGATCTTCGGGATTCAGGCTCGATTGAGCAGGATGCCGATATCGTGATGCTGCTGAGGCGGCCCTGCCGTACGGCCAGCGATCAGGAACGGGAAAACCGGACACTGGCCATCGTGGAGATTGCGAAGAATCGCAATGGTCCCGCGATGGAGGAAATCCGGATGGAATTTGATGATGCCTACACCCGCTTCCGTGATGCGGCACATGGGGTGGATGAGGGCGCGGTGCAACCCAGTTATGTGCGTCAGGAGCCAGGATGATGTCTTTCTTTAAAAAAGCAGGAGTCCTGATTTTTTTCGCCGGCAGTCTGGCCTGGTATGCCGGGGCGCAAACGACGGCGCCGGAGGGGCCTGTGGTTCGTGAGGTGCGGATTAGATCTATCGGCCCGGTCGTTGTCGATGAGCCGATGGTGCGGTCGTATATCGCCGCCAGTAGTGGAAAAGTGTTGAACCGGACCGAGGTGGCCAATGATGTCCGTTCCCTTCTGAATTCCGGGAAAATAACCGATGTTAAAGCGGAAGTGAGGGGATCCGCCACAGGCGTAATCCTGACCTATGCCGTTCGGCCTAAGCAAAAACTGATCAAGCCGGTGAGGGTTCTGGGCGCCAAGGAGCTTGGCGAAACCAAGGTGCAGGATCTGCTGGGGCTCACTCCCGGTGACTATCTTGACGAGCCGACGGTTGCCGGGCGGGTGGTTAAACTGAGGGAGGAATACCGGAAACGCCTCTATGAGAACGCCGAAATCACGACCTCTCTGGACAGTCCCGACCCCCGGCTCGGCCAGGTTACCCTGACGATCCGGATCCGGGAAGGCGACCGGGCGCAAATCAGTGAGTATGATTTTCCGGGACGCAAATCGATCGACTATTCCGTGGTTCGGGAGGCCATGGATATCATGGCTTGGTATAATCCGATCGGCTGGTTTCACAAGACGCCCTGCAGCCGGGAGGACTTGCAGTCCGGGTGCGAGCGACTTCGCGCGGCTTACAAGGACCGGGGATTTCTGGATGTGGAGATTCTGGCGCCTGAGTTGAAGGCGGTCTCGCCCGGTCATTACCGGGCGACGATCCCCATCCGGGAAAACTTGAAATACAAAATTGCACGGGTCACGCTTACGGGGTCCGTTGTCTATCCGGAGCTCGCCCTGCTGCAGGCCGCTGACTTGAAGGCTGGCAATGAGGCCTCGACCTCGGTCATCAATAAGGGAGCGGATGCCATAAGGGATTATTATGAGAGCCGCGGGTATATGGATACCGTTGTCCAGCCACGATTGGATCTTCTGGCAAAGGCGGGCGATGTGGATGTCCGGTATGTGGTCATGGAAGGGCGGTTGACCAGTATTCGTAATGTTCTGATCCGGGGGAATAGCGTGACTCAGGACAAGGTGATCCGGCGTGAATTGCTGGTGTATCCAGGCGAGCAATATGACGGAGTTCGTGTCCGGACGAGTGAAAACCGCCTAAAGAACCTCGGTTTTTTCTCCTCGGTAAATGGCACGCACGAGGCGGTGGAAGCTCGGACGGAAACCGGGGCGTCGACCAATCAGGCCGATCTGGTGTTTGATGTGGAGGAGCAACGGACCGGCCAGTTCATGACGGGCGTCGGGTTCTCGAGCATCGACAAACTGATCGGGTTTGCCGAGGTCAGCCAGGGAAACTTTGACATTCGCGGGAAGCCGTTTATGGGCGCCGGCGAGAAAATCAAGCTTCGGGCCGAATTTGGATCCACCCGCGAGGCGTATTCGATTTCGTTTGTTGAGCCGTGGTTTTTGGATCGAAAGTTATCCCTGAGCGTAGACCTGTACAGCAGTCGGCAGAATGACCGGGATTATGATGTGCTCAGGCAGGGTGGGGCGGTTGGCCTGGGTGTGCCCCTGTGGGGGGCGAATCGGATGGATTTCAAGTATCGGTTGGAACAGGTTGAGATCAAGGACTCAGCCGATACGAATGCGTATGTGGTGGTCAACAAGGACGGGGGAACCGACACGATTTATTTTGCGGATCCCCGCCGGGTGGCGAGCTCCGTGTCCTCCATCTGGACGCGGGATACCCGTGATAATTTCTTTGTGCCGACCCGTGGCTCGAAATTGTATGCGCAGGGGACCCTGATGGGCGGTCCGCTGGGATTTGATACAGAGCTTTATGATATTGAAGCCGGCGGATCGCTGTATGTACCGTTGTGGTGGAGGCATGTGCTCAGTTTCAGGGCTCGCGCGGAAGTGGTGGATGCCTATGGGTCAACCGATCAGGTGCCGCTCTCCGAGAGATTGTTTGCGGGGGGAGCCCGGACAGTACGAGGCTTCCGGTATCGATGGGTGGGGCCCAAGGCGGAGCGTGCGGATGGAACGCCCGATGTCCGGCCCGCTGGCGGGCAGAGTTTGGCCGTGGCCAGCGCCGAATACACCGTGCCGGTTCCCGGGATTCCGAAATTCCGGTTTGCCACCTTCTATGATGTTGGCAATGTGTGGTATGATCCCTACGATTTTGAAATGAGTAACTATGCAGCGGGCGCAGGGGTGGGGCTTCGGCTCGATATTCCGGGTTTTCCGATGCGGTTCGATTATGCCTGGCCGGTGAAGAAGGATGATCCCCGGTCACGAACGGAAAATTGGAGTTTTTGGATTGGATACGGGTTCTGATCATAAAATAAGGAAAAACGATGAACACGCGATTAATGTCATGGCTGGCGGTGGCCGGTCTTTTCTCCGGGGTGGCCGGGGCGGGTGAACTGAAGGTGGCGACGGTGGATACCGCGCGCATTCTTAAGGAATACTACAAGACCGATCTGGCAGAGCGTCGAATCCAGCAGCAGATTGATGATTTTTCAGCCGAGCGGGACAAGCTTCTGGCTCAGCATAAAAAAATGAAGCAGGAATTCGAGGCCCTTCGCGCCGAATCCCAGAACAAGGCGCTGACCGAAGAGGCTCGTGAAAAGAAGAAAGAGCAGGCCGAGGAAAAATTGAGCGGGGTCATCGAATTTGAAAATACGATCCGTGACAAGGCCGCCAATCGAAAAAAAGAATTGGAAGGAGAAGGCCGTAAGATCCAAGCCGAAATCGGAAGGGCAATCAAGGATGCCATCAAGGTTTGTTCCGACAAGGATGGATACACGCTTGTGCTGGCCGATGGCGGATTGCTCGCCAACGGCCTGGAATCCGTGCTGTATTCAGATTCCAAGATGGACATCACCGATGCGGTGCTCAAACTATTGAATGCGGACAAGCCTGCCCCCGCCAAGGAGTAACCGTCATGTCGTTTACCGTTGAAGAAATTGCACGGCGTCTGAACGGTCGTGTTGAAGGGAATGGTTTGCTTGAGGTGAGGGGCGTCGAATCCCTGGATCAGGCCAGGCCCTATGAACTGAGTTTTTTGGGTAACCCGCGCTATACTCCGGCCATGAAGACAACGAAGGCCGGCGTGGTGCTGGTGAACGAGGCGTGGACAGGGGAAACCCAGGCCACGCTCATCCGGGTGAAGAGCGCGGATGCCGCCTTTGCCCAGGTGGCGTTTTGGTTGGCGCGGCCGGCCATCACCCACAAGCCGGGAATTCATCCGACGGCCGTCGTTGCGGCGGATGCCAAGTTGGGCCGGGATGTGACGGTCGGGCCGCACTGTGTTATCGAGTCCGGGGCCGTGGTCGGAAGCGGCACGGTGCTGGTGGCACAGGTCTACATCGGGCATTCCTGCGAAGTGGGTGAAAATTGTCTGTTTTATCCCCATGTTACCCTTCGCGAATATACCCGGACCGGGACCCGTGTGATTCTTCAGAACGGTGCCGTTATCGGGAGCGATGGTTTCGGCTACGTGAAGGAGGCCGGGCATTGGAAAAAGATTCCTCAGGTGGGAATTGTGGTTATGGAGGATGATGTTGAGATTGGAGCCAATACCACGATTGATCGCGCCCGTTTTGGGGAAACCCGAATCGGGAAGGGAACCAAGCTCGATAACCTGATCCAGGTCGCGCACAATGTGACGATCGGTGAAGATACGGCCATGGCGGCGCAGGTCGGCATTGCCGGCAGTTCGCATATTGGTAGCCGTGTGCAATTTGGCGGACAGGTTGGCGTTGGAGGACATCTTCATATTGGTGACGACACCGTGGTCATGGCTCAGGCCGGGGTTTCGAAGAATGTTCCATCCGCATCAGTCATGTTTGGATCCCCGGCGGCCCCCGCACTGGAGGCCAAGAAGTTGCATGCGACGGTCATGCGGCTGCCGGAAATGAAAAAGAAGCTTACTGAAATGGACGCTCGTTTGAAGACTGTGGAGGAAAAGCAATGAAGGTGTTTCTAACAGGCGGGGCTGGTTATATCGGCAGCGTGACGACGGAGCTGCTTTTGAATGACGGTCATGAGGTCGTGGTGTTCGACAATCTTGAGCGCGGGCACAAGGCTGCGGTGGATAAGCGGGCTAAACTGGTTCAGGGCGATCTGCGGGATTCCGCCAAAATCCAGAGGGCGATGAAGAACGCCAAGCCGGATGCCGTCATGCATTTTGCCGCCTATGCGCTGGTCGGGGAGTCCATGAATGATCCCGGCATGTATTTTGCCAACAACACCACTGGAGCCACGAATTTGGTCGAGGCTATGGTTCGGCACGAGGTTCCCCGGATTGTGTTTTCCTCCACCTGTGCCACCTACGGGTTTCCGGATCGCATTCCGATCACGGAGGATACTCCCCAGAGGCCGGTGAATCCGTATGGCGAGTCCAAATTAATGTTCGAGAAGGTGCTGGCCTGGTACCAGAAAATTCACGGAATTGAGCCTGTTTTCCTGCGTTACTTCAATGCCTGCGGGGCGACCGCGAAGTTCGGCGAGGATCATGAGCCCGAGACTCATCTCATTCCGAATGTGATCCGGGTCGCGCTGAAGCAGCAGCCGCATGTGAATATTTTTGGGACGGACTACAATACCCCCGACGGGACCTGCATTCGGGACTATATCCACATTGTTGATCTCGGGCGGGCGCACATCCTGGCCCTGACCGGGAAGCAGACCGGACCGTTCAATCTGGGAACGGGGAACGGGTTTTCGGTTCGTGAAGTGATTGATGTGGTTCGTAAGGTGACGAAGCGGGAAATTCCCGAAGTGGTGTCGCCCCGCCGTCCCGGTGATCCGGACCGGTTGGTGGCGTCGGCGGTAAAGGCGAAGAAGATTTTGAAATGGGTTCCGAAGATGTCGAACCTGGATGATATTATTGAAAGCGCCTGGGCGTGGCATCGGGCCCACCCGGACGGATATAAGAAGTAACAAGGGAGATTTTTACATATGAGCAAAGCAACATCGAAAGCAAGTGAATCAACCACAAGTTCCAGCAATTCCGCCCTGAATGCGGTGCTGGCCCAGATCCAGAAGGAATTCGGTGATGGCGCGATCATGCGCCTGGGCGAGGCGGAGGGGCGGAAGGAAATCGACGTGGTGTCGACGGGGGCCTTTTCCCTCGACATGGCCCTGGGTGTGGGCGGCTTGCCCCGCGGGCGCGTGGTAGAGATCTTTGGACCGGAATCCTCGGGGAAAACCACGCTGACCCTTCATGTGATTGCCAATGCCCAGAAGAATGGCGGGCTGGCGGCGTTTATCGACACCGAGCATGCGATGGATCCCGTATACGCCAAGAAAATCGGCGTCAATCTGGATGATCTGCTGGTGTCGCAACCCTCCTCCGGTGAAGAGGCGCTGAGCATCTGTGAGACGTTGATCCGCAGCAATGCCCTGGATGTAGTGGTGGTGGATTCCGTGGCGGCGTTGGCGCCCAAGGCGGAGCTGGACGGTGAAATCGGGGACTCTCATGTGGGACTTCAGGCGCGCCTGATGTCGCAGGCCATGCGGAAATTAACGGCGGCCATTTCGACTTCCAAGACTCTGTGTATTTTCACCAACCAGATCCGGGAGAAGATAGGGGTGATGTTCGGTAGTCCGGAGACAACGCCGGGCGGTCGGGCGTTGAAATTCTACTCATCGGTACGCCTGGATATCCGCCGCATCGGGGCCATCAAGGATGCCGCAGGGAAGGTCATGGGGAACCGGACCCGGGTGAAGGTCGTGAAGAACAAGGTGGCGGCACCCTTTGTAGAGGCTGAATTTGACATTTTATTTGCCCGGGGAATCTGGTGGGCGGGATCCGTCATGGACAGCGCCATCGAGCACGGCCTGGTCGAGAAACGGGGATCGTGGTTGTCGTTTGATGGTGCCCAGCTTGGGCAGGGTCGTGAAGCGGCTGCCGAGCAGCTATCCAAGGATCCCGAGCTCGAGAAAAAGATCATTGCGGGGATCAAGGCCAAGGTGGGCTCCGTCGCGCATTGAAGAAGTTTCAGATTGAACCGGGGTTCCTTGTAGTGATACAAACCACGGTTCTATCAGGCCGGAGTGGCGAAATGGCAGACGCAGTAGACTCAAAATCTACCGCCCGTAAGGGTATGACGGTTCAAGTCCGTCCTCCGGCACCACTCCAAAACCCAATAAAAGCCCAATAAATTAAGCAAATATTGGGTTTTATGGTAGTTTAAGGCGTTGATCCATTTCTTGTCGCTTCGCCTCCGTAAACTACCCTGCGGGTCGCAAAAATATAGCATAAGTATAGCAGGCTGTGGCGCCACCCGATGTTCCATTTTCACAGTGCGCCGACCGTTTACTTCCACCACTTGAACCAGGTAAACCACGCGGCCGTCACCCCGACGAACCGCGTGCCGGCCTGCAGGGCCGACATCCTGTACGCCCGCTGGATCCGGTAGAAGCGGGCATTCGCTTCCCATCCCCCATGCCCCGTCTGCCAGTCGTAGTCATGCCGCAGGCAGGGCGGGAAGTACTTCGTGGGCCAGTACG
>CAIZMS010000039.1 GCA_903934155.1 uncultured bacterium
AACTTGCCCTCCTCACCCGGATGCAACTTGATTCCCGGCAATTGGCAAAAATAGAAGGGAAATTCACCCAACCCCCACTCCGCACGCCAGCCGCGAATCATGGCCGGAAACAGGGCTCCATAGAGTTCCGGATCGGACACATTAGCCTCACCCTGGTACCAGATCACGCCCCGGATGGCATAGGGGATGAAGGGATGCACCATTCCATTGAAAAGCCAGGTTGGCGTCGCGGCACTTCGCCACTCCGGCCAGGGCCGTTTTTTCGGATCCCCACCCGCAGCGAGAAACGCCTCGTTCGTCTTCAACCCGTCCCGAGTAGCCGCCAGCCCCTTTTCGGCAATGGCATCGGTTCCCGTGGCGCCCGCCAGCATCTCCCTGCTCATCCAGGCCTGTACCGGGGTCCCGCCCCAGGTCGAAACGATCAAGCCGACCGGAACCTGCAATTCCTGCTGGAGTCGTTTGCCGAAGTAATAGGCAGTAGCCGACACCCCACGCACACGGTTTGAATCCACTCCATACCAAGTGCCATTGGTTATCGCATTGGCCGGTGCGGCAGCGAACTGTCTGCGGAACGTAAAGACCCTGAGCGAGGTATCTTGCGGCATCGTGGTTTCAATCGCACCGGCGGGAATTTCCCTCATTGTCATGGCCATATTCGACTGGCCCGAACAGAACCAGACTTCTCCAACGAGTACGTCGTGGAATATGAGATTGGAGATTTGAGATTTGAGATTGGATGAGATTTTCAGATCACGGGGTACGGCGGAAGACACCATCACGTCCAATGTCACCCACCACTGGCCGTTTGAATCGGCAACTGCCGATTTCACCTGGCCGCCGAATTCAACCTGTATGGACTGACCGGGATCGGCCCACCCCCACACCGGAACCGACTGACCCTGTTGCAGGACCATATTGTCTGCAAACATGCCGGCGAGACGAAGTCCCGCACAGGCTGTATGAACCGACACCAACATCAGCATAAAACCGAACCCACACGCCGCCCGGACTCGAAAACATTTTTTCATATTCGGTACTCCTGGGGTCACAGTATCACCCCTTAGCTCAAAAGCACATGCCGCAGCGTGCATTTCATGTGCCGCAGCGTGCAAAATCAGTGAATTGATTGGCATTCATTGCGATCTTCGTCTATTCAACTCTCATGAATAGTATTTCCATCGCGTTTCGTTTTATTGTTGTAACCAGCATTGTGCTGGGAATTGCACAAGGGTGCACCTCGGCCAATATATCAGTGTCAGCCTCCACGCCCCCTGCTCCAAAACAGGCCTGGTTGCTGGACATCAGCAAGGGATCCGAGGACGAATTGCTGGCGGCCACTGTCATGCAGGGACTGGCCAACCGCTCCGCCCCCAAGGTCTTTCTGTTCACCGGCGATCGCAACTGGGTGGCCACCTTCAAACGTAACCGCATCCATCATTCGGCCGAAACCCTCGCCAAGTACCGTAATGCCGATGATGCCTATCTTGACTATTACACCACATCTCACAATTTCACCTTCAATACACTTACCAACCTGGATGAACTAGCAACACAAGTGGCCCCGCAGATCAAGGGGGCCGTCCTTTATGACGGCTCACATGCCTTTGAGTGGATCATTGCCGCAGCCCTGGCCGGCCCGCTTAACCTCGTCCCCATGACCGAGCCCATGCGCAAGGCCCACCCCGCCCTCGCCGCCCTGCCGGTAAAGGAAGATGTTTCCGGTCGTTTCAAGACGGTTCTGGAGGCCCAACGCTGGGCCTACCAGAAAGTCGGTTCGCTGTGCAGCACCAACGCCATTTATTCCGTAGCCGGCAAGCACGAACGCATCTCGATGGATATCGCTGTGGCCCGGCATATGTTCGTCTATCATCTGAACAGCCTCAAATCCAAGGCTCCCGAAGAGGCCGCCATGATTGATGAATTGCTTTCGCACTTGGAGCCCTGTAG
>CAIZMS010000040.1 GCA_903934155.1 uncultured bacterium
AAACATGACACCGGGTAAAGGAATCGAGAACAGCGGAACATTTCAGAAGCATTCCGCCGGAAGAAATATTCTTCGCCTCAGCCGTGATGACTTCGACCTGCCCGGGGGAATCTATGTGAATTTCGACCGAAAACAGACAATCATACCGCGTAAAACGTCGCTTATTCCTGGCCTGAAGCCCCATGGAATTCAAACCCCGCTTCATCATCTTCCCCCATGAAGACGCCGCCCGATTCGCCTGATGCTGTAGCCTTGTGTTCATTCGCCACCCCCTATCTCGAACAATATTAACCGATCCGCCGAAAGGGTGCCATAATTTCTAAATTTTTCAGTAATTCACTAACCCCCCAACGACGCAAAGGGATTGGAATTGAATGCCGGTCGGGAGGCCGGACGTGGGCCGGCGAAAGAAGGGCCGCGGCGCTCACCGGGCTTTCCACCACCCCCGCCACCAGGCCGCCCGGGCCCCTTGGCACTCAAGGCAATCCTCTTACGGGGAATGTCCACATCAATCACCCAGACTTTGACACGATCACCCGTCTGGACCACTTCCGCAGGATCGGTGATATATTTCTCCGACAGCGCGGAGACATGCACCAACCCGTCCTGATGCACCCCGATATCCACAAACGCTCCAAAGGCTGTCACATTAGTGACAATCCCCATCAGCTCCATGCCGGGCTTCAAATCCTCCATCGTGTTCACGTCATCCCGGAAACACGGCGACTCAAACGTCTCGCGGGGATCCCGTCCCGGCTTTTTCAACTCGGCAATAATGTCCTTGAGCGTAGGCTCCCCCACTTCGGCGCTGACATATTTCCGGATGTCAATTTTGTCAGCCAGCTCCTTGCTCCCGACCAGATCCTTCAGGGCCACCCCCACATCCTTGGCCATCTTCTCAACCAGGGCGTACCGCTCCGGGTGTACCGCCGATGCATCCAGGGGATGATCCCCGCTACGAAGCCTCAGGAAACCCGCCGCCTGCTCAAAGGCCTTCGGACCGAGACTGGAAACCTTGAGCAGCCCCGCCCGGCTCGTAAAGGCCCCCGTCTTATCGCGGTGCGCAACGATTTTCTTGGCCAGACTGTTTCCAATCCCCGACACCCGCGCCAGCAGGAAGGCGCTGGCCGTGTTGAGTTCCACGCCCACATGGTTCACGCAACTGACCACCACATCCTCCAGCTTCTGAGCCAACAGGGGCTGATGCACATCATGCTGGTACTGCCCCACACCAATGGACTTGGGATCAAGCTTCACCAGTTCAGCCAGGGGATCCTGAAGGCGGCGCCCGATCGAAATCGCGCCGCGTACCGTCAGATCCAGATCCGGAAATTCATCGCGGGCCACCTCGGAGGCGCTGTAGATGCTGGCCCCCGGATTCGTTGACCTGGATCACCATGACATTCTTGATGTTGGCCTTCTTCAGGGTGTCCCGGATAAAGCCCTCCGTCTCCCGCCCGCCGGTGCCATTCCCGACGGCAATCGCGGCGGGCTGGCACTTGCTAATCAGCTTGGCGAGGTCAATGCGCGCCTCCATCTCGGAACGGTCGCCCTGACTGAGGTACAATGTTGTATTGGCCAGGAACTTACCCGTCGCATCCAGCGCCGCCACCTTGCACCCGGTACGGATTCCGGGATCCACCGCAATCACCGCCCGGCCGCCCAGCGGGGCCGCCAGCAGAAGACTGCGCAGGTTCTTGGCAAAAATCTCCACCGCCGCCCGGTCGGCCTTCATCTTCAGGTCGACGGACACATCGGTCTCGACGCTCGGCGCAATCAGGCGCTTGTAGCTGTCCTCGAGCGCCGTGCGCAGATGAATGGCGAACGGAGATCGGTCGTTGACTTTCATCATCTCACTCATCCGCTTGAGGATCGGATCGACCTCCACCGTGAAGGAGCGCTTCAGGACTCCTTCATTTTCCCCACGCCGGATGGCCAGATAGCGATGCGAGGGAATATCAACCGCCTTCTCCTTGAAATCATAATACTGCTCGAACTTGGTCGGTTCCTTCGTGGCGTCCTTGACCGCCTCGGACACCACTACGCCGTTGGCGGCGAAATACTGGCGCGAAAAGGCTCGGATTTCGGCGTTTTCCGATGCCAGTTCGGCCACGATATCGCGGGCGCCCGACAGGGCATCCGCTTCCGACTCCACTTTCTTTTCCGCATTGATAAAGGCCTTGGCCGCCTCATCAGGATTTCCCGTCACCGGCTGCTGAAGAATCAATTCGGCGAGCGGATCGAGCCCCTTCTCCCGCGCGATCATGGCACGCGTCCGGCGCTTCGGCTTGAAAGGCAGGTAGAGATCTTCCAGCGTATTCTTCGTGGTGCAGGCCAGAATCTTCGCCTTCAGGTCGTCGGTCAGCTTCCCCTGCTCCCCAATGGAGGCCAGAATGGTGGTTCGCCGCTCCTCAAGATCCTTGTAATACTCCAACCGCTCCTGAATCTTTCCAATCTGAACTTCGTCCAGGTTCTCGGTCACCTCCTTGCGGTACCGGGCGATAAAGGGAATGGTGCTCCCCTCAAAAAGCAATTTTGCCACCGCCAGAACCTGACGGGGCGCGATATTCAATTCGGCGGCAAGGCGCGGAATGGACGAGGCATCAAGCGATTCATTTTGATCAATCTCAGCAACCATGAAGTGTCTCCCGAAAAAGGGGGGCATTTTACAGATTTGTGCCAGGAAGAAAGGAAAAAGTAATTACCTGAGTGACAGCGAAGCCATCGCCGTCGCATAAATGCGGCCGCCGGCGGAGCCCCATCGGTCGTCGGGTTTCCAGCTTCCGGCGTCAGTTCCGCGCTTGACCTGCCGGGAAAGCAGATCGCATCGCAGGGCCGCCAGACCTGAAAAGGCGGGCTTCTCGTCCATTTTTTTAAGGGCTTCAGCCAGAAAATATCGGCGGTAGTAATCCATGTCGGCGCCGGGGTTGGCCGCCAATCGCTGCATCCGGGCCTTGATGGCCTGCCTCCGCCCGGGCGAGACCAGTCCAATGTGGGCGGGATCCAAAAAGCTCATGGCACCCATGGCTGTGAGGGTTTGCGAGGCGCCACCGGGCGTATCCCCGCTCGCCTGATAGCCAAATGAACCATCATCCGACGCCACGCCCGCCATCCAGCGGAATCCACGCTCAAGATTCGGCCGAACCTGCGGCCATCCCTGGCCCGAAGCAAGGCGCAACGCCTCAAGCTGCCATAAGGTAACGGAAAGATTTGAGGCGGGACGCGCTTCCTGATGATACCCCCAGCCGCCATCGGCATATTGGCGAGAACAGATTGCCGACACCGCCCGGTCGAGGGCAAGCCGCAGGGATTCATCCTTACGCGTTTCGTACGCTTTCGCCAGCGCCAGAGTGGCAATCCCGTGGTTGTAGGGGGCGCCGGAGAAGGATTCACCGAACTGGCCGTCTTTCTGCTGACACCGGATGAGATAGGTGATCGCACTTCCTATTGATCGATCAATCTCCTGGGTGGACCGCGACCTCCGGGCGCGGTTGATACGCCCTGAGAGCTTGTCAAGCCACTGACGCCGCCCGGAGGTCGGCGTCCACCTTGAGGATTCATCAAGAAGTGTCATGAGGGAAAGCCCTGTCAGCGCTACTTCAAAATGCTTGTCACCGCCCCAGTGCGCAGTGCTCCAAGAACCATTCGGCTCTTGGGAGTGGCAGAGCCACGCGATCGCCTGCTGACCGGGATCCATACGGGGCTCCCTCATCATCCACAAACCACCCAGCAATAACGCCACGGCCGCCGCCAAGGGAATTACAAGACGCCAGACTGTTATCCTTGTCGTCCTCATGGTCCTCACCCTCACCAGAATCTCCGGCGCCAAATCATGCGAGACATTCACCGGGGAAACGCTCTTCAGAATTGCCATGACCTTATCATCAGAAGTCTGACTCGGGACTCGAGACTCGGGACTCGGGACTTTTGACTTCTTATTCATTAAACGACTTTCTCAATTCCTGAATCGCCAGATTGATCCGCGACTTCACTGTGCCCAGGGGAATATCCAGAACATCGGCAATCTCCTGGTATTGAAGCCCCTGATATACATTCAACACGATCACTTCCCTCAGTTTCGGCGACAGCCGGTTTAAGGCTTCCTGGACATCCAATCCCGCAGACGAAACGGGCGCGGTGACCCCGCCGCCGATTTCGGCGTCCGTTTTCAGGCTGCCCTCAAGCCGCTCATACCGCTTCATTTTACGACCACGATCCGCCCACACATTCCGGGCCAGCACATGCAGGAAGGTTGAGAACTTGGCCGCGGGTCGGTATCGCCCCCGCACTTTCCAAACCCGCACGAATGTTTCCTGAACCAGATCCTCGGCATCATTATAAACGCCCATCCGGATAAAAAAGTTCAGGAGCCCGTTCTGATGCCGGTGAATCAACTGGGTAAAGGCGACTTCAGAGCCCGCCGCCACCTCCAGCATAAGCGAGATGTCGGGGTCGGGAAGGCTTTCAGGAGGGACTAATTCCGTCATGAGAAAGAACCCGGGGTGATCCTATAAAAGTTTTCTCATCCACGCCGTGGCTTCATCCCGATCCAAAACACTCGCCGCAACAGCCAGCGTCAGTTCCTCCCATTCTGGAGAGTCGGGTTTCGGCTCAATTCCGTTCAGGCGTAAAAACACAATACACGCGCCCAGAGCGGTACGCTTATTACCGTCGATAAAAGCATGATTTCGACATAAAAAGAAAAGGTAGGCGGCGGCGATTTCGACCACATCGGCGTAGACCGATTTCCCGCCATACCCCGCTTGCGGCGCGGCAACTGCAGACTCGAGCAACGCCACATCCCGCACACCGCTCGCCCCGCCGTACTGGGCAATGGCTTCAGCATGGATCTCACGAACAATGGCAACCGTGAGATGAAAACAATTCTCGGTTGTCACGCTCATGAGAGTTTTTTCATCGTTCGCGCATAATCTTTCATCGTCGCCTTAATAACCCGGGATATCTCCGGCTTAGATGGATGCGGACGAAGGGGCGTCAGCGTGATCGTCCCCCCCTCATGAACCTCAACATTCACATCGTCACCCAATTTCAGGTGCGCCAGTTCCATTAAAGCCGAATCGAAGATAACACCCTGCGAATTTCCAATTCTTGTAATGGTCTTAGTCATGAGGTAATACTATGTTTTACAGTCTAAAAGTCAAGCGGTCTGAGACGGATGGCACTTACTTAAGGCAAATGTTTTAGGCTCCCGACGCTGGTGTACCGGCTTTAGCCGGCCTTTACTGAGCCGCCTGAAGGCGGTACACCAACAGTCGCCTACCGGACTTCAAACCTTGCGCTGACCACGGCTGTGATTTCCTTCTCATAGGAGGTCGTGTCATTGATGCCTTCGCCTGAAGTGGCCGTCACGCCTTTGGGATTGATCTGCATCACACCCATCCTCGCTTCAACGAGTTTACCCAGGTGACCATTGGCGTTGCTGACGATCTGCTCCGCCCGGGCTGTCGCATCCTTGGTCGCTTCGCCAAGCATGCTGATCTTGAGTTCCGATAATTTCGTGTAAAGATATCGCGGTGCCTCGGAATCGATCTGCACGCCCTCTTTAATCAAACTGGTCACATTCCGGGATACAACGGGCACTTTATCCATATTTGTGGCGCTGATGGAAATAACCTGGGTGAGCGTATACCCGTTCACCTTGTCCGTGGTGATGGTAGCGGGGGAATCCGGAGACTCGCTCGAAGCATCCTTCACCCCCTTGACCACTTCTTTCTTGTAGTGCCGTTCTGTTGCAATTGACGACAGCGTAATGTCCGCCTCCGCCACGCCCGCCGCGACCACAAACGATCTCACCTGGTCCGCTTCATGTTTGAGAGTATCGTAGGCCTTGACCAAATCCTGATCCGTTGCGGTAATGGTGCCGCTCCAGGTAACCAGATCGGACACAATCGCCTTTCGAGCCGACCCGGTGACCGCGAGCGTCTTCGGCTCCATTTTTACCGCGACATAAGCCGTCGCCAGAATGGCGACGCACACTACATTAGCCAGTGCAAAAAAATATCCGCCCGCCTTGAGCGTCACCACCAATTTACCAGGAAGTCCGTTTCCACTGTCATTCACATCATTCTCCTTTAGTCTGATTACTCTCCGCTCCAATTTTTTCTTCCTCAAGATGCTCCAGATACAGATCTTCAACTTTCTCGCGTGCCCAGGGGGTCTTGCGCAGGACCTTCAGACTGGAACTGATACTGGGATTCATCGTGAAGCAGCGGATGGGAATCCTGTCGCCCAACTGATCCCATCCATAGCACGCCAGCAACTCCTCCAAGATCGTCGTCAATTTAACCCCATGAAGCGGATCGTGCGGGTGTTGCGTATTCATAGGCACCTGTGGATATCTGCCGTCTGCGAGGAAGGTGCGCTGGGCGATATTCCCGCTTTGGGAACCACCGGATCCCTGAACATAAAGAAGACTGCGCCCAAAAGACAAAATCCGGCCCAGAGATAGTTCCATGACCAAGCCTGTCGCATGTAGAAGATGGCAAAAGGAACAAAGAGAGATAACGTAATGACCTCCTGCATGATCTTCAGTTGAGACAGAGACAAGGTGCTGTACCCAATCCGGTTTGCAGGCACCTGAAACATGTATTCAAAAAACGCAATCCCCCAGCTCGCCAGAGCGGCGATTATCCAAGGCTTGCTTCCCAGATTCTTCAAGTGCGCGTACCACGCAAAGGTCATGAAGGCGTTTGAAATGAAAAGCAACACAACCGTTCGAAAAACAACGTTCATATCTTACCTCTTATTCTGCGTGCTCCACCTCACGGGCGACCTGTCTGCCCTCCTCTTGGCGAACTATCCGGAATTTCCGGATAGTCTGCGTGTTCCTCGGCGACGGCCAAGATCCCATGGGGCGAGGACGAGAGCTCAAAATGACCCGCA
>CAIZMS010000041.1 GCA_903934155.1 uncultured bacterium
GTTTCGCTCGTAACGCCGTAGCTCAGGTTGCCAACATACAGTTTCTTACCCATCTTCGATCTCCTCTTTTTGAGGACTAACGGATCCGTTCTTTTGCTTTCTGGCTCCTATGGAAAGGGGTCCAACTCGAACCCATTTAAGGAGGAAGATCGAAATACGTCGGGCTCCCTGATTGCTTTCCGCAACACTGGCCGGCTCCTTCGACTACCAACTTACGGGGGGGAGAATACTTCATTTTCCTCGAAAAGTGCAATACATATGATGTTTATTAAATCCCGGGTTAAACGATTCGAGCCCGGATCATTTTAAATACAACCCGATGGCGGCGGTATTAAATCTCGGGATTTCAGGATGAATGGTTTCCGCAGTTGAAGGAGTCGACCCCAGGGTCTGGGTGAGTGCGCGCAGGGCTTCGGTGGCGTCCGCCTTCGGATGGGCGGCCAGGTATTGTGCGATTACATTGGCGGTGTAGGCGGCGGCGATCGAACTTCCACCATACTGACCCGGTGGTCCTTTATACCCTACGGGAAGTGTGGCAAAGCCCGGAGCCGCAAACTTGATGAAGGATCCGTAATTTGATTGATTCCAGACATTTCCGTCAGGTGTAAGTGTCGCAACCGCAATAACATCCGGAAGAGCAGCAGGGTAAAATGGCTTGCCAGTCGGTTCATTGCCGGCGGCGGCCACCAGGATGACCCCTTGTTTTCTGGCATAGGCGATGGCATCGTTGAAAAAGCCACTGTCATTTTCAGACCCCCAACTCATGCTGATGACCCTGGCTCCCTGCTCCAGAGAGAACATCATGCTTTGCATCAGGGAGAATCCAGAGGTCATGCCCTGATCATCCATGGTGCGGATGGGAATGATGGGAATGGAGGCGGGGACTAAGGAGTCTGTGCCCGTCGGATTGACGGCTCCGGCGGCGATGAAGGCCATCTGGGTTCCGTGTCCGAGCGGATCGGAAATGGCTTGCCAGGGGGCGGTGGCATCAAGTGTGGTGACCACGGCGTTGGCTAGCAAGGCTGTCGGAGTGAACCCCGAGTCGAGGATGGCGATCGCCGGGCCATCGAGGGCGGAAACCGTGCGGGGTGAGCTTTTTAGGTCCTCCTCTCCCGTTCTTGCCGGAGTGATCGATCGGTAGATCTGGTTGGGTTCGGTTTTGAGGACCAGGGGATCTTTCGCCAGACTGTTCAGGGTTTCAGCGAGATTAGCACCCGGCTGAAGGCGGAGCCGGTAGATGGCGAGTGCCGGGATGCCATCCAGAACCATGGCTCTATTTTTCATCAGAAGGGCTTTGAATTGTTCTCCGGTAATGCCGGCGCGAAGACGGAGCAGGATTTCGTTTTTGAGGCAGACGATGGAATTGGTTTGTGCCACCGTGGTGGAAGGGGCGGGACGGGGCAGGAGCAGGCGGCGGTCTCCGGGTTTGTATACGAGGACTTCTGAAAGGCGTTTGATTTTTCCTGCCGGCCCGTCAAGGGTTTGCCAGCTCAGGGCATAGTCGCAGTCAGCCAGAAGTCGCTTGATGCCCTCCCCGATTTCGCGATTGTCGAAGTGGGCGGTGATCAGCGGGTTGATCCGATCATCCATTGCCACCCTTACTCCCGCTTCTTGAAGTTGAGCCAAGATCTCGGTGAGCGGGGTTTGATCGGCCTGGATGGACAGGGTATCTGCCGCCATGCGGACTTCGAAGGCGGGCAGGGAGCTGACGGTCAGCCCCAGTAACAGCAGGCAGAAGGGTTTTTGAATGGATCGCCACGACTTCATGGACTCCTTATATCACAATGGTGGAAATTATCATTCGGATTATGCCATGATCCCGGGATGTCCAAGCGGGAAAACAGACTGTCCGTTACCTGGCCGCGTGAATTGGTCCGGTGGTTTGAGCGCGAGCATCGACCCATGCCGTGGCGGAGTGATCCCTCGCCGTACAAGGTCTGGATCAGCGAGATCATGCTTCAGCAGACTCAGGTGGTGACGGTGATTCCGTACTTTGACCGGTTTGTGGGACGGTTTCCGTCTTTCGAGGTTCTGGCGGCGGCCGATCTGCAAGACGTGCTGAAACTGTGGGAAGGGCTGGGATACTATTCCCGGGCCCGGAATCTTCATCAGGCGGCCCGGGTACTCGTCGAAAAATACAAGGGGAAGCCCCCTTTAACGGCGGCGGGTTTGCGGGAGTTGCCGGGCATTGGTGCCTATACGGCGGCCGCCATCGCCAGTATCGCTTTCGGTGAGCCGGTTCCCTCTGTGGATGGCAATGTCCTCCGGGTGTGCAGCCGGTTGTGGGGGCTCGAGACCCCGATGCGCGACAAGGCGCTGGCGGATGAGGTCAGGGCCCGGTTGACGCCCCTGATTCGCAAGGTTAATCCGTCACACTTCAACCAGGCGATGATGGAGACCGGGGCTTTGATTTGCAAACCGAGGAATCCGCAGTGCAGCGGGTGTTTGTTGTCGCGGCATTGCGTGGCCTTCAAGACGAATCGGACGGATGAACTGCCAGTTGTCGAGAAAGCGGGGATCGTTCCGCATTACCGTATTGCCGTTGGGGTGGTTTGGAAAAAGGGGCGAATTTTGATCGCTCGCCGCGCCGAAAAGCAGATGTTGGGTGGTTTGTGGGAATTTCCCGGCGGAAAACAGGAAAAGGATGAGGTTTTGGATGAGACGGCGGTCCGGGAGATTCAGGAGGAGACGGGGCTCGCTGTCAGGGTTGGGGTTCCTATTGTCACCGTCAAGCATGCCTATTCCCATTTCAAGATTACGATGACCGCATTCCGGTGCGAGTGGCTGTCTGGCCGGGCCCGGCCCAAGGCCGCCGTGGAGCTGAAGTGGATCCTGCCTGCCGCTTTGGTCGATTATCCCATGCCCCGGGCGACTCGGCGCATTGCCGAGGCGAGCGTGATTCGATCAGGGAAATCCTGATGAGGATTTCAGGGTTTCCCCTATATCTCTTTGCTGAGCGGTTATCTACTATCCCGGGCTGGGTGAGGGCCTGCTGTAGCCCGGGAGACGAACATGGCGAAAATCGATTCAGTGGATGGGTCGCGATTTCTGAAAGCGGTTGTGATTGATGATGAGCCTGTTGTGCTCAGCTGTATCAGTCTTCTCTTGAAACGACGGGGGTATGAGGTTCTCGCGTTTTCGAATCCGGCCGATTCTCCGGTATGCCGGTTTCGCTCGTGTCCTTGTTCTCAGCATCCTTCCTGTCCGGATCTCGTGATTTCTGATTTTGACATGCCAGGGATCAACGGGGTTGAGGTGTTGGAGGGGATGTTTGAAAAGGGGTGTAAATGTCGCCATGTTGCCCTGATTTCGGGAAAAGGATTGAGGGAGGGGGACTTGATCCGCATGGCAAAATACGCTACTAGGTATTTTCTCAAGCCTATTGATTTTATCCAGTTTTATGCCTGGCTCGATCGAGTGGAGCATGAAGTCGCCGGGCGTTGTACGGCTTGACGGAGGAGGGTTCGGATGGACGGCGGCTATATTGATGACAAGGCGATTTCAGCCCTGAAAGAACTGGGGGGAGGTAGTTTTGTCGTTCAGATGATTGATGTTTTTCTCGTTTATGCACCCAAGGTTATGGCTGAGGCCCGGGCGGGTCTTGCCAAGGGGGATCTTGAGCCCCTGATTCGAATGGGGCACTCCCTGCGGTCAAGTGGACGGAACCTCGGGATGATCCGAATGGCAGAGTTGGCCGAAAAAGTGGAGTCGGCGGGGCGATCCGGTCAGTTACCCTTATTACCGTCCCTGCTGGATGAACTGGAGCAGGTGTTTTCGCTGACAAAAAAAGGCCTTGAGGAACTGAGGAGGCCGTTGGCCTCGTGATTTGCCGAGCTGACAAAAAAATCGACCGCAGGGTTTCGGTCTGCGGTCGTCTTGGTAAGCATTTACCTGCTACCGGGTTCCCCAGTCGGTCAGTAGAGTCTGAACTTTATGATGTCTGAGACACCGTCCGGAACATCACCAACCTCAGGTCGAGTTACTATAAAGCATTCGCCGTGCCGGAATGCGGGGTGGGATGGGTTTGACAATCTCCTTACAGCCTCACCCTGATAGAAGTCATAATCCGGAGCGGAATGTTAAGGAATTATCAAATTCCCTGGCGATGTCGTCTCGATCGATGTGTCATGTCTCGATTGTGAGACAAAGTTCTCGCGACTGCATCGACTTCAAGCAATCACCTAGAAGTTTTGCACGCCAGCCGCGTAGAAGTCGGTGATTTTTGGGTAAGGCATTCCGGCCTTCATGCAGGAGCATCAGAACATCGTTTTTGGTGCTTACCAGGCGGGGATCCACTGGTTTTGCCTCTGCGGTTTTACGGATACTCTCCACAACTGAAGTGATCCGGTCCTTCCCGATTTTTTGCTCATCAGGAGCAATCGGGGTGATGGGCCATTCTGATTCTGGAAGGGCCAATCCCCGTTGTACGGCCGCCAGAAGGGATTCGCCGTAACGCTGTTCGGTTCGACGCCTGAGATCCCGGCATTGCTCGAAGTCGGGGGCTTGAACCGGCAATACGGCGGCCACGGAGAGGAGTTCGGAGTCTTCTACAACATGTTGACGAGGGAGGTCGATCGTTCTGGCCTCCTGCTCCCGCCAGGCGGCAAGTTCCCGAAGAACGGCCAGATTTCGGGGTTGGAGGCGTCCCGCCGCGCGAATTCGGCGATAGGTCTCGCGAGGGGGTGGCTCTTCGGTGAGCGAGGGTGCGTTTAGCAATTCAAGCTCCTCATCCAACCAGGCCTCGACGCCGGCTGACCGCGCTTTTTCACGGAGCAGAGCCATTGCCCGGGGCAGGTGGCGGACATCGTCGGCTGCGTATTCCAATTGCTCGAGGGATAAGGGGCGGGCCAACCAGTCGGTGCGGGTGTGGCCTTTGGGTAACTGGATATCCAGGAGATTCGCCAGCAGATTTTGGAGTGAGGTCTCACTGCTGAGTCCGGCAAAACCCGCTGCCAGGCGGGTGTCGAAGATGTTCTGAGGCACCGCGCCGGTTGCGCGGCGCAGAATCATGAGATCCTGCGGGGCATCGTGCAGGATTTTTACGATATTGGGCGAAGATAGAATTTTTCCAAGAGGCGAGAGGTCGGGGAGGGCGATGGGATCAATCAGAAAACAGGACCCGTCTGGTGCTCCCAGTTGAATCAGGCCGAGTCGGGCATAGAATGTCCGTTCCCAGACGAATTCAGTGTCAACGGCCACGCAGGGGGCGCTGGAAAGGGTCCCGGCAAGTTTTTCCAGGGCCTGTGGTGTTTCAATCATGGTGTAGTGATCAGTCATGGCCGAAAAGTATCAGGGAGAGGGAAGGTGACGGTCAAGGGACTTTTCTCGCCCGGGTAGCGGTCCGCCTGTTCCTGGTCCGCTCGGCAAACTTTCGTTTCTCGGGGGCGGTCATTTGCTTTATCAGGTATTCGGCCTGCGAGGCGGTGGATCGACTGGTAAATTCGACCACGGCCAGCAGTTTTTTCGGCCGGTGGGCTCGGGTATAACGGGCGCCGGTGCCCGAGAGGTGGGCCGCATAACGGGCCGCTACATTCACCGCAATGCCGGTGTAAATGCTTTTGTCCTCGCACTCAATCAGATAGAGGAACCAGGGTTTCGCAAGTGGATCTAGCATGAGCCGATTATCCGGATAGCCGGGATGCGGGTCAAGATCGGAGCGGGGGGCGGGATGCTGCGGGCTTGCGTTAAGAGCTTCGTTTTGCAACCTTCTCGGAACGATGGATGGAGACCGGAAAATTGAGGCGAGAAAGCGGGGGAACACCCTTGGTTTCTGGTTTTTCAAGGTCAGTTTGCGGGGCTTCGGACTGCGCGGCGCTTATGGATTGCTGTATATTGTCTGTTCTTATTACCTTCTCTTTGACCGCTCGGCCGTGCACGCGGCCCTGGCGTATGTCCGGCGCCGGTTTCCCGGACATGGGGCGTTGCGGCGGTTGGTCGATGTCTATCGCCTTTTCATCAGCCAGGGCGTCACACTGATTGACCGGTATTACCTGATGTATGGCGGGCCGGGAATGAAGTCGCGTCTGATCGGGATGGAGAAGCTGACCAGCCTGCTTGATTCGGGGCAGGGGTTTATTCTGCTGACGGCGCACCTTGGGAACTGGCAGGTGGTCATGACGGCCCTGCGTAAATTTGACCGGAAGGTCTACCTGGTGATGCGCCCGGAGGATAATCCTGCCGTAGCCGAAAACCTCAAGATCAGTGATACGGCGGGTAACATCGCCATTATTTCGCCGGAAGGAGCCCTGGGTGGCGTGGTGGAAATCATGGAGGCGATCAAGAGCGGGGGGATTGTCTCCATCATGGGAGATCGTAGCTATTCATTCAGTTCCGTGGATGTCCGTTTCCTGGGTGATCCCGCGCGCTTCTCCTGCGGGGCATTTCATATTGCGGCCTTGGCCGGCTGTCCTGTCGTAACCCTCCTGTCGGCCAAGACGGCCGTGTATGAATACGAGGTGTCGGTGTCCGCCGTGGTCCATCCCCGATACGAGCCGAAAATGCCCAAGAAGGATCAGTTGCGGAATTGGGTTCAGGATTTTGCCGGGGTCATGGAGGACTATGTCGTCCGATATCCCTACCAGTGTTTCCTGTTCTATGACATCTGGGCAGAGACTGGGAATTCATCCTCCTCTCCATCGTAATAGAGTCATAATTGTTTTTGCGTTTTCAGGGTAGGGAGGCCTCTCCGAGGCCTCCGCGGACGGCTCGGAGAGCCGTCCCTACCCTCGGGGGCATGGTTGAGTAGTGATGGGATCGTTTATAAACTTCGTTCCCTCTGCTTCACGCTGGCATTGGCAGGGTGGGATAGTGTATGGTGCCTCGCAACTTTTCAATGAGATCGGGGAGAATGCCGATGATGAAGCGATTATGGATGGTAGCGATAGTGTTGGTGTTGACCGCCTCGGCCCGGGCCGCCTCCAATCCGTTTGGCATGATGGGTGGGCTTTCGTCCACCTCCGCCATCCCGGTGGATGTCAGGGCTCCCAATATGGATTTTGAAGAGGGGGGTAAGAAAATGATCGCCTCCGGCGGCGTGACCGTCATCCGCGGCAGTGAGAAACTGACCGCCGATGTTATTGTCTTTGATAAAGTCACGGACACGGCCATGGCCAGCAACAATGTGGTATTTACGAAGTCCAACATGGTCTGGCGTGGTGATTCGTTCATCTATAACCTCAAGGACGGCACCTGGAAGACCAGTGACTTTTCGGCCAAAATCGATCCCTTTGTGGTCAACTCGGACGGTGCGACTCGGGTCGACGATTATTACCTTTTGAAAAACGCCACCTTTACCACCTGTACCAACGCTCCGGGTGACTATCACTATTCCATGCGGTGCAAGCGGATGCGGGTGTATCCCAATGATCATTTTGTCGCCCGTCATATGGTCATCCGATTCGGTGGCGTTCCTCTCATTTATCTCCCGTACTGGTATTGTTCCCTGGGTGACCGGACGGTCGGGACGACGGTGCAGGGAGGGTATCGCGGACGGATGGGAGCGTTCCTGCTCACCTCGACCAAGTATTGGATGTCGCCCACCCTGCAGGGGATTACGCATGTGGACTATCGCACCGAACGCGGACCGGCGGTGGGGCAGGAGATCGGTTGGCTCTCCCTGGATGATAAGGCGAAGGGGCGGGTTTACGGGTATTACATCAATGACCAGGGGGTGGCGAAGGATTTCAACGAGGGGGATCGGGGTGAGGTTGTGGACGCTCAGCGCTATCGTTTGAGCTTCAGTCACACTCAGACATTCAGTCCCCGGGATTATTTTTTGTCGGACTTCACCTATCTTAGTGATCCTTATGTTCTTGAGGATTTCTTTGAGCGGGAATTCCGGAACAGCTTTCAGCCCCAGAACTATGCCATGATGATGCACCGGGGCGACAACTTTTCGTTGGGCCTTTCCGCTTACAAGCGTCTCAATGACTTTTATGAGGGCGTGGATCGCCTTCCCGAACTGGCGGCGGATATCCAGCGGGTTCAGATTGCCGATTCTCCATTCTATTATGAGGGACGGAATTCGCTTGGCTATCTGCAGA
>CAIZMS010000042.1 GCA_903934155.1 uncultured bacterium
CTGGCAGGCGTGTTGAAGAAATGGGCCTTTTGATAAGTGCCGCAGGTAACCATGTAGACACCCTGTTCTGTTAGCCAATGAGGCGGACTATGAGGCCAATCATTCATGAGCATCAGGTACCAGACCCAACGCGGCGCGTCAAGCCGCGCCGGAGAAAAGCGGCGTCAAGCCGCCGCACTCCATATAACTGCAGATTCAGAATCAACTAGTCAAAGGCCAAACTACAGAGCGAAGGATGATTCCTTCGCTACGAAGCACGAGCCGCTGGCCGCCGCGGCGCGCAAGAGCCTGCGCGCCCTACCTGATCATATCCAGTCAATTATGAGACCATTCATAACAGTATTGGAGCCGGCGGTCTCCGCCGGTAGCGTTTTCGGCCTGAACTTGGAATAGACAATACTCCGTCTCCCCGCCGCCTGCTTCCCGTCCAGCCTGGCTGAACGCGGCGGCGAGTGTTTACCAACATACGAGTCTACACTCGTCGAGTCTAAACTAGACGAGTGTAGACTTGACAAGTATTCAGCGCGGTGGCATAAGGGAGATCAACTTAAGGGAAGGAGTTGCGGTATGGATGCTTTTGTGGGGCGACACCGGGAACTGGCGGCGCTTGAGGCCTCGTACAAATCGGGCCGGATGGAATTCATTCCCATTTACGGGCGGCGCCGGATCGGGAAAAGCGAATTAATCCTCCACTTCATCCGGGACAAGAAGGCCATCTATTTCTCGGGTAAAAAGGCTCCGGAAGCCTTGCAACTCCGTGAATTCCTCGAACTCGCCGCCGACGGCCTTGGCCAGCCGCTTCTGGCGCAGGCTGCGGTGTCGAGTTGGCGCGAAGCGCTCGAGTTGATTCTCGCCAACCGTCCTGCCGGGATCAAGCTGGTGCTGGTTCTTGACGAATTCCAATGGACGGCCCAGGCCAGTCCGGAACTGCCCTCGCTCCTTCAGGCGATTTGCGACCGGGAAAGCCGGAAGAATACCCCGTTGATGCTGATCGTATGCGGTTCCTACATGGGTTTCATGGAAAAAGAGGTTCTGGGGCGTGAAAGTCCCTTGTTTGGCCGGCGCACGGCCCAGATTCTGCTGAAGCCGTTTTCTTATCAGGAAGCTGGGCAATTCCATCCGCAGCTTGCGACCGCCGATAAGGCCATGATCTATTTCCTGTGTGGCGGCATCCCTTATTATCTGCGGTTTTTTTCCGCAAGCGATTCGATTCCGATGAACATCCGCCGGCAACTCCTTAACGACTATGCCGCCTTGTTCCGTGAACCCGATTTCCTGCTCCGGGAGGAACTCAAGGAGATCGAACGGTATTGCGGGATCCTGTTCGCCCTGGCCTCGGGCGCGCCCGGGGCCAGGCAAATCACCGACAAGACGGGCATTTCCGAGCGTAACCTGCACTACTATTTCCAAAATCTTATTGAGCTGGGGTATGTGTCGAGAAGACATCCCCTGACCGAGCAGACGCCTTCCCCCCGACAGGGTCAATTCCGGATCGAAGACCCGCTGCTCCGTTTCTGGTTCCGCTTTGTTTATCCCCATCAGGCGTTTCTCGGCCAGAACGGGCCGGACCGGATGTTTGCCGAGCACATTGCCCCCCATTTGGACGCGTATTTCGGTGAGGGCTTCGAGCGGCTCTGCCGTGAAGTATTGCCTGCGCTCTACCGGCAGGAAGGGGTGTCAGGTTCCTATACCGTGGGCGAGTATTGGGATTCCACGACCCAGATCGATGTTGTCGGATTGCGTACCGACAACCGGGTTGATCTCGGTGAGTGCAAGTGGGGGGCCATCCGTTCCTCCGTCTCCCTCGAGGAGGAACTTTCCGTCCGCCTGCGCCGTTATCCGAATCCCTCCAATGCCACCCTGCAAGGGAGGGTCTTTTGCCGCCGTGCGCCCAGGCGATTTTCCCGTCCCCCCACACACCGATGGCACACCCTTGAAGAGTTGTACGCCTTGCCCTCCCGGTGCTGAGAATGAAATGTCACCGGGGTCCCCGTTAATTTACCGGACCGTTTATGAGGAAGGATGCCCAGCTTTGAGTTCTGACCCCCCCCTCTCTGCCGGGGGCCTCATCGCCCGCGTTGCAGAGCAATAAAGGTTGGAACTTAGGATAGAGCCTGCAAAATTCCAGGAGTCCTTTTAGATCCTGAGGACGATAGGCGCCGGTTTTGACTTCGATGGCCCAAGCGCCCCAACTCCCGTCGAAAACCCAATCCACTTCCAAGGGTTCGGTCCGCCAATAATGCACGGTTTGCCCCGCATTCCAGGCAAAGGCGCCTACGGCATTTTCAACCCACCGTCCCCAGCGGACAGGATCCCGTTCCCGCTCGGGGGCCGGACCCATTGCCGCCAACAACCCGTGGTTCAGCACCGTCAGTTTTGGAGGAGCCGCCCGCTGACGGACCGCCCGCTCGGAATACTTCCGCACTCCCGCCACGAGGCCTGCTTCTTCCAGCAGTTGAAGATAGTGGGCGATTGTTTCCAAAGCGCCGCGTTCAGCCAACTCACCCGCCAGTTTCTGTAATGACACAATCTCCGCCGGATGACCGATTGACACCGCATACAACTGCCGTAACAGGGCTGGTTTTCGTACCATCTCAAGGTTCAGGATGTCCCGGCCGATGGCCGGTTCGATGATACTGTCCCGGAGATAAGCGCGCCACCGATCCGGCTGTCCCAGCAAGGCTTGGCCCCCGGGATAGCTTCCTGATTGGATATACTGGTTGACGGCCTCATCCGGCTGGAGATGGAAGCAGCGCATCAGTTCCCCGGCGGGCCAGTGAAACAGTCGCAGGCGTTCAAAGCGGCCCGCCATGGTTTCCCGCGACCCCTTTCCCAGTTGAATGGCTGAGGAGCCAGACACCACAACATGGAGGGGGAGCTTTGTACGAAGGATCCGGTCCGTCTCGCTTTTCAGGCGGCGGGACCAGTCAGGCATGAAGGGAATTTCATCAACAAGCAGGAGTCCTCCGCCGGCCTTGTGTGCTTGTTCCCCTGCTGTCCGAACCACTTGTTCCCACCAGCCGGACATTTGGGCTTCGGTTGAATCGGCGGAAACATAGGTGGCCCTTTCCCCGAACTCCTTTGCCATTTCCAACAGGAGTGTGGTTTTTCCCACCTGCCGTGGCCCGCTCAGGATCTGAACGCGCCCTGGCGCCGCCTCCAGCAGCCGCTTGAGGAGTTCATCCCGAATCTCGTGATAGGCACCCATCAGATTTATAGTCATGTCTGAATAATTATTCGATTATGATGGAATGTCAACAGAAATAGAGATAAGACGCAAAGGATATAGTAGTGACAGGACATTTCCCGGTCTTTCGCTCCCCTGCCACATTCTGTCGCGAAGCGACTTTGGAGTGCGGCGGCTCGACGCCGCTTTTCTTCGGCGTGGCTTGCATGTCCGCCGGAGCCTTAGTACAGCGTCTTTTAAATAACCACTCAAATGAAGAATCACCACCGAGGCACAGAGGCACCGAGAAGACCCTTCGCCCGTGCTCAGGGCAGGCAAGAACGAGAAATGCAAATGTGTCGCGCATTTTACGCCTGCTGGGTACAGCAGTCGACTGTAGTTTGGCCCGGTTTGCCAATTTAGGTGCGAATAAAGAGCTGTTTTCGGCAATGTGCTTCATTTCTCCGGCTTCGTGTCCACAGGGTGTCGTAACACGAAGCCTGAGAAATTATGTGGAGTGCGGCGGCTTGACGCCGCTTTCCGCGGCGCAGCTTGATGCGACGCAGGTTGCCAGGGGAGGTTCATGAGCCCTTGGGTCAAAATCATCCGCCACAGAAAGGTTATCTGTTTTCAACGTTTCAATCGTGGCACGAAATGCGGGCTTCGCCGTCCGGGCGAACCAGGCGGCGGAACACCATGGATAATTTTCAGCGCAAACCGCCACTCCATGATGGACGGGATTGTCATGAACATACTTCAGGCGTGCCAGATATGAGTTCGTGAAAGTAATGTGCGAGTCAAAGAACTGGAACCAGACTTTACGCCCTGCCTGGCGGTCTTGTGCGTTGATATCCCGAGCCGAAAGGGTATGTAGTTTTGAAAGCATTCTCCGCAATGAGCCCGGATCCTCGGGTGAGGAGGCGATAAAATGGTAGTGGTTAGAGAGGATTGCCCATGCATGCAAATCCCATTTAGCATCGGTGACGCAGGAGAAAAACAGGCGACGGAACGTATCAAGCCTGGCAGGCGTGTTGAAGAAATGGGCCTTTTGATAAGTGCCGCAGGTAACCATGTAGACACCCTGTTCTGTTAGCCAATGAGGCGGACTATGAGGCCAATCATTCATGAGCATCAGGTACCAGACCCAACGCGGCGCGTCA
>CAIZMS010000043.1 GCA_903934155.1 uncultured bacterium
CAGGTTATGAACATTCTGCTGAGCAAGAGGAGCAAATGAACTTTCGCGGCAGGCACCAGCCCAACCCCATTGCGTTCCAGATTGCGCCGATGGTGGATTTTTTGCTCGTGTTGCTCTGTTACTCGATGATGAGTCAGATCTTCACGCAGTGGGAGGCGGAATTGGATGTCAAGCTGCCCACGGCGTCGTCGGCCCAGATCGAGCAGCGCCTTCCGGGTGAAATCATCCTGAACATCATGAAAAACGGGACGACGGTTGTGAATGGCCGCACATTGAGCGATCCTGAACTGGCTTCACTGCTCAGGCGCCTGGTAGAACTCTTTCCGGGCCAGCCGGTCCTTCTTCGGGCGGATAAGCAGACCGACTACGAGCATGTGATCAAGGTTCTGGATTTCTGCCGGCAGGCAGATATCTGGAATGTGTCTTTCGCCACGGGGTTGGTGGAGAAGAAAGCCGGACCGTGAAACGCGTTCGGTCCAGAATTCGATCCGCCCGATCCGTCTTAGTCATCGGATTGGTTGGATCCGCCCTGTTATTCCAGCGATCAGGGTTCGCCCTCGATGCGACGGAGCAGCTTCAATTCGCCGACGGCCTTTATGCGCGCGGGATGTGGGATACGGCGGTAAAAGAATATCAGGCTTTTTTGGATCAAAATCCTGATAAAAAGATTGAGCGTGAAGCCGTTTACTACCGCCTAGGCGAGAGTTATCGGGCGCTGGGCCGGGTCCAGGAGGCCGAAGCGGCCTATCATCGGGTCTATGACGATTATCCAAGCGGCGAATTCCACTATCGTGCCGGTTTGCGCCGGGCGGAATTCCTGGAGCAGGCGGGGCAAGGACAGGAGCAGGTGCAGCTTCTCGTGGCCATGCTGGCTTCCGCCCCGCCGCCGGATCTTGCTTCTGCCTGCCGTTACACGCTGGGTGCCGCGCTTGAGAAGCAGGGAAAGATGGCTGATGCCGTCGAGGCGTATGAGGGAGTGATAAAAAAATATCCGGGCACTCCCTTTGTATCGTATGCCGCCCTTGCCCTGGCCGGTTTGGATCGCAAGGCCGGGGGAGGCCGGAGCGCCGAGCTGTACCGGTTAGCGGCGACGAACATGGCTTCTCCGCGGGTTAGGGCCGAAGCCTGGTTTCAATTGGGAGATTATCACTTTGGCCGGAAGGAGTACGAGCTGAGTGCGCGTGCCTATGAAGCGCTGGCGGCGCAATATCCTTCCGACGACCGGGTTTCCGAGGCGCGGCTTCAGCAGTCCTGGGCCCTGTATCATGCCGGGCGGTTTTCCGATGCCCTCAAGCTTTGCGATGGTGGCAAAACTGAGGGGTGGCTGTATCTCAAGGGGAATTGCGAACGACAACTTTTGAAGAACGACGAGGCTGTGGTCACCTATGCCGAGCTTTTGAAGGCGTACCCCCAGGGATCCATGGCGGGGAGCGCTGCCTATGAGCGAGCTCTTGCGTTTTTCAAGCTGGGGCGGTTTCAGGAGGCGATCAGCCAGGCCAAGGGGCTGACCTCAAACGAGTCGATCCGCCGGGATGTCTATTGGCTTCTGGCCGAATCCTATGCCTCGGTGAAGGATGAGGACGGTGCCGTTCAGAATTACCAGCTTTTGGTGGAGCAATATCCAGCGTCTCCCCTGGCGGGTGACGCTCTCTACCGATTGGCTCATGGGCTTCAGAAGAAGGGTGATTTTCTGCAGGCCTCGGAGCTGTTTGGGCGGTTGGCTTCCGAATTTCCAGCGCATGACCTGGCGGGGCAGGCGGTTTTCGCCCAGGCCTCGTGCCTGGGCAAGGCGCAGAAACACGCACAGGCGGTAGCCGCCTATGCCCGGCTTGTTGAGAAGTATCCGAAGTGTTCCTTTGTTGAAGATTCGCTTTATCAGAAAGCCACGGTGGAGACTTTTCTGCGCCGTGATGGCCAGGCGCTGGAAACCTGGCACGACTTGTTGACCCGCTTCCCGGCCACCAAATATGGAGCCGATGCGCGGTTCTGGAATGGGGTGCTGCTGGAAGAAAACGGAAAGCTGGAGGAAGCCGAGACGGCTTTCAGGGCGGCCTTGAAGGCGGCCCCCCCGCCGGCGGACGACCTGGTTCAGCGTGCCCGGTTTCGATTGGCGCTGGTGCTGCAGCGGCGTGGCGGAAAGTCCGGTGAGGCCGCAGCATTGTTGCAGGGATTGATGGCGACGCCGATGCGGGAAAAGTTCCCGCCTGAATTGGCCGAGTGGCTTGCCGATTACCAGATTAGTCAGCGTGAATTTGCCGCGGCGTCGGCGGTTGCCGATTGGTTGGCGACCCGTGCAACATCAGACAACTGGCGTCAAATTGCATGGTGTCTCAAGGGTAAAGCCTTGCTGGGGTTGGCGAAAAACGATGAGGCACGGCAGGCTTTCGAGCGGGTGGTGGGAATCGATTTCAAGAGTCAGGCGATGGCCGAGGCGTGGTTGAAGCTGGGCGAATTAACCCTGGCGGCGGGGGATGCGGTCAAGGCGAAACGGGCTTTCGAGGAGGCGGCCACGCTGGCGGCCTCCGACATCCTACTGCCCATTCGTGTCCAGGCCTATGCCGGGATCGGGCGGGCTTTGAAAGCCCAGGGGGATCCGGCAGGGGCCTCTCGTCATTTTCTGAGCGTGGCGGTTCTGTTCGACGATCCGGCGCTGGTTCCCGAGTGCCTGTATGAGGCCGCACAGGCGTTTGACGCCATGGGGCGAAAGGATGATTCCAGTAAAGCGAAAAAGGAATTGCAGGAACGTTACCCGGAAAGCGCATGGGCGAAGAAGGTGAATCAATAAAGTGATTCATCGGATCTGTTCGATCCGCTGGATTAGGCTGATTATGAACTATACTGCACGACAACTGAGCTTCCGCCGCAAGAACCAGCCGTTGGGAGCGATTGAGATTGTTCGGAAGCTGCACCGGCGGCATCTGGTTTGGTATGGCATCGCTGTGGTGGTTTCGGTGTTGCTACACCTCCTGTTGATTGTGTTTCTTCCCGGGATCAGCGCGTACAAGATCGAGCCGGGGCGGTCTGGCGAGAAACCGATTTCACTGCGGTTGGAAGACGTCAAGGTGGTTGCGCAAACCCCGGAGTCGGATCGGCGGCCGCCGAAGTTCAAGCCGGAAGCCGCGAAGGGAGCGGCGGTGGCCGGCGAGATCGGTGCGGAGATGACAACGGTTCGGCGTTCCCTGGATGAATCCTCGGTGGAGCCCAGGCAGGTGGGGGCAGGCGTTTTGATCGGCGAGCAGCGCACATTGGCCGAGCCGGTCTCCGTGGATCGCCTGCTGTGGGAGCCGCGACAGGAAATCCTGAGCATCAATCAGAAAATCGTGAAGGATGATGCCGCCATCAGTCGGCCGCGTCGCTATGTCCAGATGGTGCCACGCGAAAAACAAGGGGCGGAGATTGCGGCACCGGCAAGCCGGGAGTCCCTGGAGCGGGGGATTTCGTCGACCGGTGCCTATTATCTGGTTGATGATCCATCCCAGTTCACCTGGGGGCGCAATATATCGTCCAGTGCGGGTTTTGGCGGTCTGGCGCGGGATGTGCCACCGCCTCAAGCCACACTTCGGGAGGAGCCTCGTAAGCTGACGGATGCCGATCGGATTCC
>CAIZMS010000044.1 GCA_903934155.1 uncultured bacterium
AATATACCGAGTGGATGCAGGAGCGCTGGAACCACCCATCTGTCGTGGTTTGGGACGCCTGTAATGAAACCAGGGCCAAGGAGACGGGTGAGGCAATTCAGAAGGTGCGTGCACTCGATTTTTCCAATCGCCCATGGGATACCGCGGGTTCATAACGGAACACTTCAAGGGGCGCGCATATGTCGACTACTGGGTGGGTGGCGGCTGGTTCGAATACGATGTTAAAAAGGATGATTTCCCGGCCTTGCGCACATGGGACGGCGTCCTCTCCAACGGCCCTTACGACGTCGTCTCCTGGAACGCGATGACGCTTCACATGTGGAACGGCGCGCCGGGAAGATGTTCTGAGGCGAACTATCCCGCCAACATGACCAAAGTTGTCGAGCACCTCCAGAAAACCGCCCCAAACACCAAGTTCATCTGGATAAGGTGCACTCCCTGGAGGACCACGCCGGACACCGGGCGTCCAACCGTAGACCCATCCAAAAACGACTTCATCGTCCGTTTGAACAAGGCCACCGACGAGATAATGGCCAAACACGGCATTCCCGAAATCGACCTTTATGGCCTTTGCGAAAAGAAGTTCGACACAGTTCCGACCGGTTCGAAGGATTCAGTCCACTGGAGCCGGGATGTCTCCCGCGAGATGGCCGAGCTTATTATCAAGGCGATCGAAGAGCGCCTCCCCAAAAAGCATATGGGGAATATCGGCGGACAGGCAAAATAATGAAACGAGAATTTGGCAACACAGACATTCCTGTCTGTGATTGAAAATGAAAATTGAACCCACAGACAGGAATGTCTGTGCTACTTTTAAAGACAATTTCAGTTTGAGATTATCTTTTCGAGCAGGCCCCGATTAATGCGACCCGTTAGTTGATTGTTGAAAGCATTGAAATACAAAAATAAATGGAGGACAAATAATCATGAGCACACCCTGCTACAAGAATTCGAAACAGCCTTTTGAGAAACGCATCAAGGATCTCCTCAGCCGCATGACTCTCGAGGAAAAACTCGGACAGCTCAACCAGATTTACCGGGGGCACGAAAATCCGCTTCCGCCGGAGTTCGCCGGGCAGGTCCGCAAGGGTGAAGTCGGTTCCTTCATCTGGGGATATGCCCAGCCGGAATTGCGCAATCAGATCCAGCGCATTGCCGTTGAGGAGACGCGTTTGGGGATTCCGATTATCTTCGGAAACGACATCATACACGGGGCGCGCACCATATTTCCCATAGCTCCTGCGCTGGCATGCTCTTTTGACCCGGAGCTTTTCGAGCGCGCCCAGTCGATTGCCGCCAAAGAGGCGAGGGCGGCAGGCATTGAATGGGTTTTCGCGCCGATGTGCGATCTTGCCCGCGACATTCGCTGGGGACGCGTGGCCGAGACCTGCGGTGAGGATCCGTTCTTGTCCTCTCTCTGCAATGCGGCGCAGGTCAGGGGGTTCCAGGGAAAAGATCCGAGTTCCAATAAGAATCTTGCCGCCTGTCTCAAACATTATGTCGGCTACAGCTGCCCGCGCGGCGGACGCGATTACAGCGATACCGAGATCACCGAATGGACTTTGCGGAATTCGCATCTGCCGTCATTCCATGCGGCAATTGACGCAGGCGCGCTGACGGTCATGAGCAGCTTCAACGCCATCGGCGGCGTGCCCGCAGTCGCCAACCGGCACACGCTCACTGAAATCCTCCGCGACGAATGGAAATTCAAAGGCTTCGTAGTCAGCGACTGGAATGCAGTGAAGGAGACTGTCAGCTGGGGTTATGCCAAAGACGACGCTGATGCCGCCCGCCTTTCCATCTGCGCCGGAAACGACATGGACATGCTTTCCACCTCATACTGCAGGACAATAGCGAAACAGGTTAAGGATGGGCTGCTCCCTGTTGCGGTTGTCAACGAAGCGGTAAGGCGCGTCCTCCGCGTAAAATTCATGGTTGGTCTTTTTGAGAAGCCTTATGCCGATGAATCAGCTTATGAATCCGCCATTCTCCGGCCCGAACATATTGAATTTGCCCGCGACTGCGTCACGAAATCGACAGTTCTCCTGAAGAACGACGGAGTGCTGCCCATTTCAAAGAAGGTCAGGAAGATAGCCCTGATCGGGCCATTTGGCGATGACCAGTCCGAGATGCTGGGCTGCTGGCAGGGGTTCGGCGAAACGAAGGATGCTGTAACACTCGCGCAGGGACTGAAGGTCAAGTTCGGTTCAAAAATCTCATTGACGGTGGTGAAGGGGTGCAGTGTCCAGACTCAGCCGCGAATGAAGACCCTTCAGGACGGCTCAACTGTCGTTGACGAGAGCGCCGGAAAGGACGATGACGCAGTGAATCTGTCCGAGGCCGTGCGTGCCGCAAAAGCCGCTGATCTTGTCATAATGGCGGTCGGTGAGCCAAGGGGGATAACAGGCGAGGGCGGTTCGCGCGCCACATTGACCATTACCGGAAGACAGCAGGAGCTTTTCGACGCAGTCGCAGCCTGCGGCAAGCCAGTTGTAACTGTAGTATTCAGCGGGCGTCCGCTTTCCATACCGGCGGTAATTGAGAAATCTTCAGCAGTGCTTTTCGCATGGCAGCCCGGCATACAGGCCGGTAACGGTCTTTCCGACCTGCTTTCCGGGGACGTTGCGCCCTCGGCCCGTCTTAGCATATCAGTGCCATATGAGGTCGGACAGGTTCCGCTTTACTACAATCATTATGTGACCGGTCGACGGACCGGCGGTGTCTATCGTGACGGAGTTCCCACGGCTGCCCGCTTCTGGTTCGGATATGGGCTGACTTATACCAAATTTGAATATAGCGACATTAAAATTGTTTCTGGCAAGAAAGGCAAACCTGCTGAAGCCGTTGCCACAATAAGGAACAAAGGTCGGCGCAAAGGTGTTGAGACCGTTCAGCTTTACATCCGACAACTCGCCTGCAATGAAGCTGCAAGGCCGATGCAGGAGCTTCGCGGTTTCAAGCGGGTCGCGCTCAAACCTGGTGAGAGTGTGAAAGTCCGCTTCCCTCTCGGCGGGGATGTTCTTGGCTATGTAGACTGCAAGGGCAGAACCTGTGTCGATAAAGGTGATTTCCATGTCTGGATAACTCCGCACGCGCGCTGCGGCGAAGCTCTTGTATATGTCCACAAATGAAAAAGATTGAATGAACATCCCTACAAGGCAAAGCGAAAGATAAAGGAGGAGATTTTCAAATGAAGACGAAAGTGGCGAAGATGCCGAGGCCTGAACATCCGCGTCCGCAGTTCGAACGCAGGGATTGGATTAATCTCAATGGCGCATGGAGCTTTGATTTTGATTTAGGCGTCTCCGGGCTTGAACGTGATTTTCAGAACTCGGTCGGTTTCAGCAAACAAATAAATGTCCCGTTCTGTCCTGAGAGCAAACTTTCCGGTGTCGCGTACACCGACTTCATGCGCTGCGTATGGTATCAGCGCGCAATTGAAATACCGCCCGCATGGGACGGCAGGCGGGTAATCCTCCACTTCGGAGGTGTTGACTACGAGACGGATGTATTCGTGGACGGCAAGCTTGCCGGACGCCACTGGGGCGGCATGTGCTCGTTTGAATTCGACATTACACATCTTGTGAAGCCGGGCGCCTCCCATAACCTTGTCGTCAGGGCATACGATGACACGCGTCTCAGCGGCAATCCCAGCGGAGGCTCGTACACACAGCCCGCCGGCAAGCAGTGTGCAAGATACAAATCTTACGCCTGTTCATATACGCGCACCACCGGCATATGGCAGACGGTCTGGCTTGAAGCCACCGGCAAATACGGACTGGAGTCATGTCAGGTTATTCCTGATCTCGACGGATCTAAATTCATATTCACGCCCAAATATCATGAGGTCGGGCAGGGGTGCAAGTTCAAGGCCGTAGTAAAGGACGGTTCAAAGGTTGTGGGCAGCGCAGAAGCAACTGCGCTAGACAGTGTTTCCTGCGAGACTGTACTGAAATCCCCGAAGACGTGGAGTCCCGAAGCCCCATTTCTTTACGATGTGGAACTTTCAGAAAAGGATTACGATTACGATTACGATTACGATTAGGATTTGGTTCCGGCTATGCAGGGTTAGGAATAAGATGAGTTGAAGAGGAGGAATACATGAGTGTCGCAGTCACAGTTGCAA
>CAIZMS010000045.1 GCA_903934155.1 uncultured bacterium
GCCAAGGATGAGGAATGGCATCCGGGCGACAAGTCCGGCGGCAGAGACAAGTAATCCCTGTCAGGCAATAACGGGACGAGGCGCGCCGGATCACCAACGGGGCGCCTCGTTTTTTTCCGCCGCAGGGCGGCGAGGGAATGGGGAGTAATTTATGGCCAATATCATTGAAACTCTCAAGGAGCGGGGGCTGTTCGACAATGTGACCAGCCCTGATCTACTGAAACAGGTTGAATCGCCGACGACGGTCTATGCCGGTTTCGATCCGACCTCCAGCAGTCTGCAGGTGGGGAACTTTGTCACCATCATGGGGCTGGCCCACTTCCAGCGGGCCGGGCACCCGGTGATCGCCCTCGCGGGCGGCGCCACCGGTATGATCGGCGATCCGTCAGGAAAGTCCAGTGAGCGGAATCTTCAGTCGCATGAGGAGGTCGAGCGCAATCTGGTGGGCGTAAAGGAGAATCTATCGCGCTTCCTGGATTTCGACTCTAAAACCGCACCGGCGAAGATCGTGAACAACCATGATTGGATGGGGCGGTTCAGCTACATCGAATTTCTCCGTGATGTCGGCAAGCATTTTCGCATGGGCACCATGCTGGGCAAGGAAAGCGTCCGGGCCCGCATGGAAAGTGAAGCCGGCATGAGCTATTGCGAATTCAGCTATCAGTTGATTCAGGCTTATGATTTCCTGCATCTGTGGGACAAGGAGGGTTGTAAACTCCAGATCGGGGGATCCGATCAATGGGGGAACATCACGGCGGGGGTCGACCTGATCCGCAGGCTCCGGGGTGGCGAAGCCTTTGGAATGACCTTCCCCATCATCTGCGACAGTAGCGGTCAGAAGTTCGGCAAGACCGCCGGAAACGCGGTCTATTTGGATCACAACCGCACCTCGTATTATGATTTCTACCAGTTTTTCATCCGGACGGAAGACGCGGATGTGATCCGTTTCCTCAAGATTTTCACCTTCCTTCCGATGGCGCAGATCGAAGAGATGGCGCGGGAGATGGCTTCCGCTCCCGAGAAGCGACTGGCTCAGAAAGTCCTCGCCGAGGAGATGACCCGCACGATTCACGGTGCCCAGGGGGTGGCCATTGCCCAGCGCGCCAGTGAGGTCCTGTTTGGAGGCTCCATGGAGGGAATGAAGGCCGATGACCTCATCAAGGTCTTTGTGAATGTACCCTCCCGCGAAATGCCCCTGGATTCGGTTCGGGATACCGGGTTCCTGGATGTGGCCGTGGCGGCCGGTCTGTGCAAGAGCAAGGGCGAGGCCCGCCGGTTGGTGACCGAGGGTGGATTCTATATCAATAATATCCGCATCACGGATCCCGCAGGAAAGATCTCCGGCGAGTTGCTGGTCGATGGCCGGATTCTGGTGATGCGCGCCGGAAAAAAGAACTACTGCCTGGTAAAGGTGATCTAACCCGCTCCTGTAAGTCCACTTTCCTATTCGGAACGATTCACAAATCTGTTTACAATAGATAACAAAAAAGATATCTATCGTATATGAAGTTCGAGTCATTGGTTGAAGTTGTAGGCGGCTTGGCGTGCTTTGATATGCCGCTATTAGTTCAGGCTTTTACTGTGAAAAGGCCTGCGCTTAGGGTGCAACTTTCCCGCTGGATGGAGAGTGGAAAAGTTATTGGTTTGCGCAGGGGTGTATATTTGCTTGCCCCAGCCTATCGCCGGGTGCCTGTGAATACCGCCGTGCTCGCAAATCAATTGTATAGCCCGTCATATTTGAGCGGTTTGTGGGCAATGGGCTATTACGACATCATTCCCGAACATGTGGTGTGGCTCACGAGCGTGACATCACGTGTGCCCCGGCATTTTGAAAATCCGGTGGGGGTATTTGACTATCGGAATGTTAAGCAATCGTTTTTTTTCGGATATGGAACAAAGAAAATTGGCAATCAGGAAGTCCTTGTGGCAGACCCCGAAAAAGCGCTACTGGATTATTGGCATTTGACTTCAGGGGAATGGACAACCACGCGACTCAAGGAGATGCGTTTTCAGCATGTCGATCTCATTTCCGGAGAACGACTTAAAGACTATGGGCTACGTTTCAAAAGTCTCCGTTTAAACCGAACCATCGAACGATGGTTGAAACTGGTCGTTCAAGAGTCTGAAGGGTGGGTGACAGTATGAAGGAACAAGCCTTAGCCTTGGTGTCGGGGATCAGTGATCCTGGACAAAAGCTCAATAGACTGCGCGAATATCTCCAGGCCTTTGTCTTAAGATCGTTGCATGAGTCGGAGGCCTTCAAGCCTTTGGCGTTCGTTGGTGGAACCGCGTTGCGTTTTTTGCATAACCTGCCACGGTTCTCAGAGGATCTGGACTTCTCGCTCGTTTCGCCGGAAACCTATAAGGGGGCGGAATGGATGGCTAAGATCAAACGGGATTTGGTGCTAGCTGGATTTGATGCGCAATTGGCCTGGAATGACCGGAAGGTTGTCCATACAGGGTGGATCCGTGTTGAGGGGATTCTGCATGACGTCGGCCTCTCCGGGATGTCGGCGGAAAAGCTCTCTATTAAACTTGAAATTGACACGCGACCACCGGCTGGTGCGCACTGTGAGCGGCAGGTTATTTCCAGATTCACCACATTTTTCATTCAGTACTACGATTTGCCATCCTTGCTGGCAGGAAAACTCCATGCCGTCATAACCCGAAAGTATTCCAAGGGGCGCGACTGGTACGATTTGTTTTGGTACCTCTCTCAGCGGCCACCGGTTCAGCCCAATATTGATATGCTCCAAAACGCACTGGATCAGACGCAGGGGGCCGGTGTCTTGGATGCACAATCATGGACTTTATTGGTTCAGAAGCGACTTGAATCCCTGGATATTGACACTGTTCTTGACGATGTCCGCCCTTTTCTTGAACGGCCTCAAGACGGCGCGCTGTTGACCCGTGATAACCTGCTTAGACTTGTCAACCCCCTGTAAAACATCAGAAACCGCTTGTTTTCAATACTGGAGGGCGGCGCGCTGTCGCCGCCGGCTCTCGTAAGGCGGCCATCATGAAAATGGCTGGGTCTTTGGATTGGCTTGTATTTCGGTGCGGTTGTCCTGGATTCCGGGTATTCCAGACTCGACGCATGGTGCGGAAATGGGTAACTTGGATGCCCTTATGAGCCACGATCACATCATCATTGCCGGAGCCCGTGAGCACAACCTCAAGAATATCACGGTTAAGATTCCCCGCAACAGCCTGACGGTGATTACCGGATTGAGCGGCTCCGGGAAGTCCTCGCTGGCGTTCGACACCCTTTTCGCCGAGGGGCAGCGCCGTTATGTGGAGAGCCTGTCAGCCTATGTGCGCCAGTTTCTGAACCAGATGCAGAAACCCGATGTGGACACTGTAGAGGGGCTTTCTCCCGCCATCTCGATCGAGCAGCGCACGGCGGGATCCAATCCGCGTTCCATTGTGGCGACCACGACGGAAATCCACGATTACCTGCGCCTGCTGTATGCCAATGTCGGGCATCCGCATTGCCCGCATTGCGGAAAGCCCGTCTCGGGCCAGTCCGCCGAGGGAATTGTTGACCAGATCCTCCAGCATCCGGCCCGAACGAAGGTCGCGGTGCTGGCACCCCTGCTCCGGAGCAAGAAGGGGCTGCATGAGGCCGTTTTCGAGAAGGTCCGCAAGCAGGGATTCGTCCGGGTTCGTGTCGATGGCGATCTGGTGGAACTGGACAAGATTCCCGCCCTCAATAAGAAAACCGCGCACAATGTTGATGTGGTGGTGGATCGCCTGGTGATTACCGACAAGATCCGGTCGCGGTTGAACGATTCCGTCGAACTGGCCCTGAAAGAGGGGGGCGGGGTTCTGATTGTGTTGTTCCAGGCCGACACGGAAACGGGGTGGGCTGAAAAGCTGTATTCCGAAAAACATGCGTGCCCGGATTGCGGAGTGAGTTTTGAAAAGCTTACCGCGCGGCATTTTTCGTTCAATAGTCCCTATGGCGCCTGTCCAGACTGCTCCGGACTGGGTAGCAAGCTGGTGTTCGACGAGGGCCTCGTTGTGCCCAATCCGGAACTCTCGATCGAGGACGGCGCCATTCCGCCCTGGCGGCGCGGAGGACGCCGGTTGATCCTGTATTACAAGGCGTTGCTTCGAGCCGTGGCCAAGCAGTGCGAATTCAGCCTGGAGACGCCCTTCAAGGATCTTCCGGCGGACATGCGCCGTCTTCTTCTGCATGGCTCGGGCGACAAGGACATGACCTTCGGATACTGGCGGGGCGGGGCGTTCCGGAAGTACGAAAAACCGTTTGAGGGCGTGTTGCCGAACCTGGCCCGGCGTTATACCGAGACGGATAGCGATTTCACCCGGCAGCGGTTGCGTGATTACATGAGCAAGCAGTCCTGCCCGACCTGCAAGGGGGCCCGGTTGCGTCCCGAAATTCTTTCCTGCACGGTGGGCGGGAAGTCCATTGTGGAGGTGACGCGTCTCTCCGTTCGCAACGCCCTGGGCTTCCTTGGATCCCTGGTTCTCGCCGAGCAGGAAAAGAAAATTGCCGGCGAGGTCATCAAGGAGATTCAGGAACGGCTTCAATTCCTGGCGGATGTGGGGCTGGACTACCTGACCCTTGATCGGGAGAGCGGGTCGTTGTCGGGTGGTGAGGCCCAGCGGATCCGGTTGGCGACCCAGATCGGGTCCCGGTTGGTCGGCGTTCTGTATGTTTTGGATGAGCCCAGCATCGGACTTCACTATCGGGATAACGAACGGCTGATCAACACCCTGAAGCAACTTCGTGATTTGGGCAACACCGTGGTCGTGGTGGAGCATGACGAGGAGACGATCCGGGCGGCGGACTATGTCATCGACCTCGGGCCCGGGGCGGGGCGTCATGGCGGGCAGGTGACCCACCAGGGGACGGTGCCGCAATTGCTGGTGAACAGACAGTCGCTCACGGCCAAGTATCTGAACGGGGAACTGGTGATTCAAGTGCCGCCCACCCGCAAGGCGCCGGGATCGGACTGGCTCCAGATACTCGGGTGTACCGAAAACAACCTGAAGAACCTGAATGCCAAAATTCCCCTGGGCCTTTTCGTGTGCGTGACAGGGGTATCCGGGAGCGGGAAGAGCACGCTGGTGGATGACATCCTGCGCCGTGCCCTGTTCCGGAAAATCTACGGGTCGCGTGAACTTCCCGGTACGCACCGGAAGTTGCTGGGTGCGGATAAGCTGGACAAGGTGATTGTGATCGACCAATCCCCGATAGGGCGGACGCCCCGCAGCAATCCCTCCACCTACACCGGGGCCTTTGCCCCGATTCGGGATCTGTTTGCGGCCCTTCCGGTATCGAAAGTCCGGGGCTACGGGCCCGGCCGGTTCAGTTTCAATGTCAAGGGGGGGCGGTGCGAGGCGTGCAAAGGCGACGGGATTATCCGTCTCGAAATGCATTTTCTCCCTGATGTCTATGTGATGTGCGAGCAGTGTGGCGGACTGCGCTACAACAAGGAGACGCTGGAAGTTCATTACGGGGGCAGGAGCATTGCCGAGGTGCTGAACCTGACCATCGACGAGGCGTTGGACTTTTTTAAGAATATCCCGGCGATCGAGCGGAAACTGCGCACCTTGTCGGAAGTCGGTCTGGGCTACATTCAACTGGGCCAATCGGCCACGACGCTTTCGGGCGGCGAGGCCCAGCGCATGAAGCTGGCCTCGGAACTCAGCCGACAGGCGACGGGGAAGACCCTCTATCTTCTGGATGAACCCACGACCGGGCTTCATTTTGCCGACATCGAGCGGCTCCTGAATGTCATTGAACGGTTGCGGGATGCCGGGAATTCGATTCTGGTGATCGAGCATAACCTGGACGTCATCAAGCGATGCGATTACATGATTGATCTGGGGTCGGAAGGCGGGGATGATGGGGGACGGATTATCGCCGTGGGCACTCCGGAAGAAGTGATCCGGTGCGAGGCGTCCCATACCGGACAGGCTTTGCGGAAACATATGGAATGAAAGACATGAGACTCATTTTGATCCTGGGATGGTTGGCATTAGGAGCTGCCGGGACAGGTTTTTCGGAACAGCCTGCCATGGATCCGCTGACGGTGGTCCGGGTTGCGCTGGAAGACGGGTTGTATGACCTGGCCCAGCGGCAAGCCGAAGCCATTTTGAAAGAGAAAACAGGATCTGCTTCGGATCGGGGCGAGGCGATAGTTCTGTTGGCGCGCGCGCTTCACGGTCAGCGCCGGTTCAAGGATATCATTCAGCGCCTTGATGAGATGGATTCCCGGACACCCACTTCCCAGCCCGGCGCCCTGGTGTACTGGCATGCCGTGGCCCAATATGAGGCGGGAAATGTGACGGCGGCTCTTTCTGAAATACGGGGATTCTCCGCCCGTTTTCCAGGTAGCACCCTGATTCCGCCCGCCTCCCGGCTGGAAGCCTGGTGCAATCTCAAGGAAGGCCGGAGAGAAGTGGCCCTAGCCGTTTTTGAGCGCTACGACCGCCAGTTCGGGAATACGGGAGAGGGTGCCGCCAACCTTCTGGACTGGGGACAGGCCCTGCTGGGGGCTGGTAATGCCGCCGCCGCACGGGAGGTGCTGGATCGGTTGGTGAAGCGGACGCCCGCGACATCCGTTGTGCAGGAAGGCAAGCTGTGGTTGGCCAAGGCGCTGGTGGCCGATGGCAAGTGGGAAGCGGCCTGGAACATCCTGAATCTGGCGGCCAATGATCCCGCGATGCGGCAGGATCGTCGTTCGCTGGCCTGGATGAATTTGAGTGAAGTGAACGCGGTCCAGAGCAATCTCGAGGCGGCTGTGACCTCCGCGACCCGAAGCATGGAGCTTGCTCCGACGCAATATTTGAAAAACCGGGGCCAGGCCTTGCGCGGGCGCTGGTTGTTGAGGCAGGGTAAACTTGCGGAAGGCGAGTCGATGCTTCGTCCGGTGATTGCCCAGTTGACGGATGATCCGATTTCAGGCGTCCTGCAGTTGGAACTGGCGGGAACCTGTCAGGCCATGAACCAATCCGCAAAAGCGGCTGAAGAATATCAATACTACCTTGAAACCTTTACCGATCCCGCGGGACGGCTTCAGGCCTTTCGGGGCCGCGGGCTTGCCCTGTGGGCCCTGCAGCGGTACGCCGAGGCTTCCGTGATGTTCGACAAGGCGGCAGGCCTGGTTTCCGATCCGGCGAGCCGTGAACCGCTCCTGGTTAAATCCGCTGATGCGCTGTTCGCCAATTCCCAATTCAAACTGGCCGGGGTCGCCTATGAGCGCATTCTGGCCGCGTTTCCTGCCGGGATGTTGACCACGCAGGTGTTGTTTCAATACGGGGAGAGCCTGGCCCGGCAGTCACAATGGGGCTCGGCCGAAGAAAGATTCCGGGAGTTGATCCGTCGTTATCCCGACAGTCCCCTGGCCGAGCGGGCCTTGTTGCGGATTGCGGAACTCAAGGAGGAGCAGGGGCCCGCTTTTATGCGGGCGGCCTTGGCGGCCTATTCGGATGTGATGTCCATCTACCCCGCCGGCGCCTTGTTCCCGGAAGCTCTTCACCGCCATGGCCTGGTGGCCTATCAGGTTGGGGAGATTGACACCGCGCTCAAGGATTTTACCCGGGTTGTCGCCAATTTTCCGACCAATCGCGTGGCGCCGCAGGCTTATTTCATGCGGGGATGGGCGCTTTACATGCGCGGTCAGGAAGAGGAGTCTCTGAAGGTTTGTAAGGCGTTTGTGGTGAGTTACCCGAACAGTGAATGGACTCCCGGCGTCGTGTTCTGGATCGGGGAATACGCCTATAACCATGGACAGTATGCCGAGGCTGAAGCCCAGTTCCTGAAGCTTGCGGAAAAGGCTCCTCAGGATGCCTTGGCGGAAAAGGCACTGATCTGGGCCGGACGCTCCGCCATGAAGCAGAAGGAGTATTTGCGGGCCGTGGATATCTTCTCCCGGATGGCCCGTGCCTATCCCGGCAGCGAACACATGGCCGAGGCCCGTTTTCTACAGGGCGATTCCCTGAGCGAATTGGGTGAGTTCTCACGGGCGATTCTGGTGTTCGATGACCTGATTGCCAAGTTCCCCAACAGCACCCTGGTCAGCGCCGCCTGGGGCCGGCGCGGAGATTGCCAGTTTACCCTGGGCGCCACGGATCCCCGACGGTATGACGAGGCGATATCCTCCTACCGTTCGGTTGCGCGGAGCCCAGGAACGACATTTGATTTGGAGCTACAGGCGGAGTATAAGATGGGGCGATGCTATGACAAGCTGGGGCGCCGGGCCGAGGCTTTCGAGCAATATTACATTCGTGTTGTGGTTCGTTATCTGGCCCGAAAAGGATCGGCCCCGGCGGCCATCTGGTTCACCAAGGCGGCTTTTTCGGCCGCGGATATTTTGGAATTGGACAAGAACTGGAAACGCGCCGTCAAGGTGCTGGAGCGCGTGGTGGACGCACGGGTTCCAGCCAGCGATGACGCGCGAAAACGGATTGATCAGATCCGGACCGAACATTGGGTCTGGTAAGAGGTGGCTTATGTTTGAACTGTTGCGACAAGGTGGATTGATTGCATGGATCATCATGGGATGCGGCGTGGCCGCCTTGATCCTGTTTTTGGAACGGCTTCTGAGTTTGCACCGGGCCCGCATCAAGTCGGAGGATTTCATTGCCGGAATCTGCAACAATCTTCGCCGCGGAAATGTAAATGAGGCCCTGGCCATCTGTGATGACACCCCCGGTCCCGTGGCGGTCATTGTGCGGGCCGCCATTTTGAACCGTCAGGCGGACAAGGAGTCCATCCGGACGGCCATTGAGAATGCCGGCCGGACGGAAATCTCCCGTATGGAGCGGCGCTTGTCTCTCCTGGCGACCGTGGCGCAGGTGGCGCCTATTTTCGGACTCCTGGGAACCGTTTTGGGGCTGATCCAGTCCCTACAGGCGATGAAACTGGCGGCCCCCCTGGTTCAGCCGGTGGATGTCATGTCCGGCTTGATGCAGGCGCTGGTGACCACGGCGGTCGGGTTGGCGGTGGCGGCTCCCTGTTACATCGGCTTCAGTTTCCTGGTCGGGAAAGTGGAGAAAATTGTGATTGATATGGAGCGATCCGCGTCCGATCTCATTGCCTTTCTGGCAGGCACCCCGATTGTTCGCGATGACCCGGTTCCGGAGAAGGACGAATGATCAAGCGCGAGAATCCCAAGGTGATCGGATGGACGGTGCAGGGGTTCCGGCATTACCGGCCCGTCAACCGTCTGGATCAAGGGCTCGTGACGGCCGTGCCCTGGGTGAGTTTTGTCCTGTTGGTCTCGGCTTACCTGTATTTCCTCGCCCCGAACGTGTTGCAACCCGGGGTGGTCATTCAGCTTCCGGAAATATCCTTTACCGACGGTCGGCATTATGGCCACACCATTGCGGTGCTGTCTTTGCCGATGGCGGGACGATCCGACCGGGATGAGCTTTTTTTCTTTGATGATCAGCGTTATCTGGGGCGGGAAGCCTCTGAAATGGATGCCCTGCGTGCGGCCCTGGCCACGGCGTGGAGTCAGAAGCCGAACCTGCCGTTGATGATCGAGGCGGATCGCACGGTTCGTCATGACACGATTGTGAAGCTGTTTGATATGGCCTCGGAAGCCGGTTTCCGCGAAGTGAACCTGGCGACGCGTCCCCCGGAAAGGTGATGGTTGTGTCCAATCCCTATGTCATCCCGATGCCGTGGAAAAACCTGATGCTGGTGTTCGGCGGCGGCTTGGCGTTATGGATCCTGCCCTGGTTGGCCTGGCCGCACGGGACGCTTTCGATGGGGCGCGAGCCCCTTCGCAAGCCGCCGGTGTTCCGGTACCTCAGGACGATTCAGAGAATGGAAGGCTCAGCGTGGTCGCCTGTATTGATGCCATTGCCGACGGCGGACGGATTTAGTAAAAAGGCGGCCATTTATGAGATGTCGCAGAAAAGTTCGGGGTCTGTTTTGAAACCCCGGACAATGGATCCCCTGTATCTGGATATGAAGCTGGCTCCCGTAGCCTCTGTGACCGGGAATAGGATCGCTTCTTTGGAGACCCCGGGGTTTGATCCGGAGAGTCTCAGTCCGGTTGTTTTTACCCGCGTGGCGGCGGGGCACGGGACGGGTATCCAGGTCGAGATCGCGAACGGGCTGAAAGCCCGCAACTTTGATGCGCCGGAATTGCGCGACATGACGATTCCGGCGACGGGATTAACCGCGATCTCCGTCACGGCCTCGATCGAGCTTGATCGGAGGGGCGGCGTGGCGCATGTTCTGTTGGAACAGCCCAGCGGCATTGCGGCTTTGGATTTCGCTCTTGTGCGAGGGTTGCGGGCCGGAAGAGGACATCCGGGGGACGGTCCGGTTGAGGGGACCATCAGGATCGTTATCTGGAAAGGTGATCAAGGGGAGGATGAACAACATGGAAATTAAAATCGAAAAGTGGGCGCCAGACAAGCCGAACAGTGTTGTCGCCTCATTCCTCAAACGACCGGCGTTCGATCCCGTGGCTGAAAACACGGCCCGTGAGGCGCTTGAGAATATCCGGCTCAATGGCGATGTCGCAGTCCTGAAGTACATCCAGGATTATGATGGGGTTTCTCTCAAGTTGTCCGATTTGCGAGTTACCCAGGCGGAACTGGCGGAGGCGCGCGATACGGTGGATCCCCAGTTTCGGAACGCCGCGCGGGAAGCTTACAAGCGGGTTATCACCTTTTCCCGAGCCGGTATGAAAAAAGACTGGAAGATTTTCAGTCCCAAGGGCGGCGAATTGGGCGAGCAGTTTGTCCCGTTCGACCGGGTGGGGGTGTATATCCCCGGCGGGCAGGCTCCTTTGGTGTCATCGGTTTTCATGACTGTGACCCTGGCCAAGGTGGCTGGAGTTCAGGAAATTGTGGTGTGTACTCCCTCCGACAGCACCGGGCGTGTGAATCCCTATATTCTTTTTGCGCTTGAGATGGCGGGGGCCACGGAAATCTACCGGGTGGGTGGCATTCAGGCGATCGGCATGATGTCCTACGGCACCAAGACCGTGCGTAAAGTTCAGAAGATTGTGGGGCCGGGCGGAGCCTATGTCACGGCGGCGAAGAAACTGGTCTATGGAGATGTGGCTCTGGATCTGGTGGCGGGCCCGAGTGAAATTGCCATTCTGGCGGATGAAACTGCGCCGCCGGAGTGCGTGGCCGCGGACCTGTTGTCCCAGGCCGAGCATGGAACCGGCCACGAGAAAGCCCTGCTGGTCACTAGCTCGGCCGCGTTGGCCAACAAGGTGTGTGATCAATTACTGAAGCAGGCGGCAACTCTCAGTCGCAAGCAGGCCGTCCTCAAGGTTCTGGAGAAGGGGGCTCTCGTGGTCGTTGTGAATACGATCGGGGATGGGATGGAGTTGTGCAACCAGTTTGCCCCCGAACACCTTGAAATCATGGTGAGGGAACCCCGGAACTGGCTGCGAAAGGTTCGGGCCGCAGGCGCCGTGTTTGTCGGGGTCTGGACGCCGGAATCGGCCGGGGATTTTGTGGCCGGGCCCAGCCATGTCCTTCCCACGGGCGGGACGGCGACGATGTTCTCAGGATTGACGGTGGATGATTTCAGGAGACGGACCAGTTTCATGGCCTTTACCCGCGCCGACCTGCAGGAGACGCTTCCCGTGATTGAGGCGTTTGGACGGGTTGAGGGGTTGGATGCCCACGCGAGGGCGGCTCGGATGAGGTTTGAAGTGTGATGAATAATCCGCTGATTAGGAAATCGGTCCGGACCCTCGAGGCTTATACGCCGGGTGAACAGCCCAGGAAGCCGGGGTTGGTCAAGTTGAATACCAACGAAAATCCCTACCCGCCCTCGCCCTGGGTGGCGGAGGCCCTGACGGCGGTTCCGGTTGAGACTTTACGGCTTTATCCCGATCCGGCAAGCACCGGGTTGAGGCAGGCGATTGCAGACCTGCACGAGGTGGGGCTGGATCAGGTGTTTGCCGGGAATGGTTCGGATGAAATTCTGGCGCTGTGTACCCGTGCCTTTGTGGAGGATGACGGAACCATCGGCTATTTCAGGCCGTCCTACTCGCTGTATCCGGTATTGGCGGCGATCCGCGCGGTTCCGGGCGTGGCGTGCGAGCTGACGGAGTCTTTTGAATGGCCCGCCCATGATCCGGAGCCGACCTCCCTGTTCTTTCTGACGAATCCGAATGCGCCAACCAGTATGAGGTTCCCGAAGGGAAAGGTCAGCGCGTTCTGCAGGCGTTTTCCGGGCGTGGTGCTGGTGGATGAGGCGTATGTGGATTTCGCCCGGGAGAGTTGCCTGGATCTGGCGAAAACCATGCCGAATGTGCTTGTGATGCGCACGATGTCGAAATCCTATTCGCTGGCCGGGATCCGCTGCGGGTATGTGGTGGGGTCTGAGCCTTTAATTTCCGCCTTGTTCAAGATCAAGGATTCCTACAACCTGAATCGGCTGACCCAGGTTGCCGCCACAGCGGCACTCAAGGATCAGGCTACCATGCGGGAGAATGCGGAGCGGATCAAGGCGACCCGGGAGCGACTCTCTGCTGAATTGGAACGGCTTGGATTTGCGGTTTGCCCCTCGGAGGCGAACTTTCTCTGGGTGAAACCTGCCGGATGGTCCGCCAGTGCCCTTTTCGAGGCGTTGAAGGCCGAGGGGATCCTGATCCGGTATTTCCCGGGGGAGCGGACCGGCGACCATCTTCGGATCACAGTGGGAACGGATGAGGAAGTGGATCGGTTGTTAGAGGTTCTGGGAGGATTGATATGAAAAAACGGACGGCAACGGTGGCGCGTAAGACGCGTGAGACGGATATCAAGGTGTCGGTGACGATTGACGGGAAGGGTGTCAGCCGCGTGGAAACGGGAATGCCCTTCCTGAATCACATGCTGGAGCTTTTTTCAAAGCACTCCCTGATGGACTTGACGGTAAAGGCGACCGGCGATCTGGCGGTGGACTATCATCACACGGTTGAAGATCTCGGCCTTGTGCTGGGGGATGCCCTTGACCAGGCCCTGGGCGATCGGAAGGGCATTGTCCGGTACGGGTGGTCCTACATTCCGATGGATGACGCGCTGAGCCGGGCCGTGGTGGATCTGGGCGGCCGACCCTATCTGGTCTATGAGGTGGCCAACCGAACCCGGAAGATCCGGGATTTCAATCTGATCCTGATTCGGGAATTTTTTCAGGCCTTTACCGTGAAGGCCCGCCTGAATCTTCACATTGCCCAGCTCTACGGGCAGGAGCCCCACCACGCCTACGAGGCTATTTTCAAGGCGGTGGCGCGGGCTCTTGGCGAAGCCTGCCGCAAGGATTCCCGCGTTCGCGGAGTCCCGTCAAGTAAAGGGGCGATTTGAGGCACTGGGTCTAACCATGATGAAGATTTATCCGGCGATTGATTTGAAGGACGGAAAATGCGTCCGGTTGCGGCAGGGACGTGCCGATGCCGTGACGGTGTATTCAGAGGATCCCGTGGCGATGGCCCGGCAGTGGGCGGAGGCCGGTGGGGATTGGCTTCATGTGGTGGATTTGGATGGCGCTTTTGCAGGGCATCCCGTCCATCACGCGGTCGTGCGGGCGATTGTTGCCGCCATTCCCATTCCGGTTGAGTTGGGCGGGGGGCTCCGCACCGATGCGGATATCCGACTCATGCTGGAGGCGGGTGTGCGGCGCGTGGTGCTGGGAACGCGGGCCTGTGCCGACCCTGATGCCCTTGTGGCCTTGGTGAAGCAGTTTGGTGATCGCCTGGCTGTCGGGATCGATGCGCGTAATGGTCGGGTTCAGGTCAAGGGCTGGGTTGAGACCACGGATACCCTTGCCGTGGATCTGGCCAGGCGGGTCTCGGAGCTCGGGGTGAGCACCATTATCTACACGGATACCGCCACGGACGGGATGCTGACGGGACCCAATATCGAAGGGGTTCGCACTCTCTGTCGTGCCGTCAAGGCGAAGGTTATCGCCTCCGGCGGGATTTCGACCTGTCAGGATATTGCCGCACTGTCCGCTCTGAACCTTTCGAATTTGGATGGCGTGATTGTGGGGAAGGCGCTGTACGAGGGCGCGGTCACCATTTTCGGCATGAAGGCGGTCCTGGGATAAAGGAATTGGCATGAATCTACGGGGAAAGACGGCATTGGTTACGGGCGGAGCGGTTCGGATCGGGCGGGCGGTCTGCGAAGCCCTTGCCGACGAAGGATGCCATGTGGTTATCCATTGCAGCCGCTCCGTTCAGTCTGCGGAGCAGCTTGTCCGGAGGCTGAGGGAGCGTGATGTTAAGGCCTGGGTCATCAAGGAGGCCATCGACTCCGAGGCGGATTGCCGGTCTTTGATGGCCGCAGCGTTGAAGCAGGCGGGGGTGCTGGATATCCTGGTGAACAATGCCGCTGTGTTTCATAAAACCCGGCTAAAGGCGGTGACGGAGCAAAAGCTCAGGATTGAGTTCGGAATTAATCTTTTTGCCCCCATTTTGCTGACGCGGCTGTTTTCCGAGCAGGCCGAAAAAGGAGCGGTGGTTAACTTGCTGGATCGCCGGATCAAGGCCAATGATGTCGACTGCCTTCCCTACTCGTTGTCGAAAAAAGCCCTGGCGTCTTTTACCGAGGAGGCGGCTCTGGCGCTGGCTCCTGATATCACCGTGAATGCGGTGGCGCCGGGCCCGGTTCTGCCGCCGCCGGGGAAAGGCGCACTCTATCTGTTTGAGCGTGCCGGACGGATCCCCCTCAAGTGCCGTATTACTCCGCACGATATTGCCGCGGGTGTTGTCCAGCTTCTCAAGCTCGAGGGTGTGACAGGACAGACCCTGTTTATGGACGGCGGACAGCATCTGCTGGGTAACGGAGTTTGACAAGAGGCTGTCCGGGTGCGAAAATGGAGTCTTTAAGGAATAAGTGTGGAACCTGTCATTGTTCAACGA
>CAIZMS010000046.1 GCA_903934155.1 uncultured bacterium
AACTGACGTGAGTTCAGGGGCCAGCGGTCGCCATGGTGCTCCGCGCCCGTGGTGAGGAGGCTCCAGGCGTCATACAGGTTAATGGCTTCGTCCTGACCATAGCCGCCGGGATACTCGCCGAGTTTAATCAAACGCAGTCCTGCGCCCAGCAGGGTGATCAACGCCAGCGCAATGAAGAATCCATTGGCCCGGCGGGAAAAGAAACCCCATAAGGAAAGCAGTGACATCATAGTTTAGCGCCTCGCACTATCTTGATTAAGCCGGACAGATGAACCCCCTGTTTTATAACGGGCAGAGAGGAAACCGGTTTCAGCCGTTTCTGATGATGTTTCATATCGATGAGCCCAATGACAATCTTGTAGTCGCCAGGGGATACCGTTTTCGGGATTGTCAGGCTTCGGGCATAGGAGAACACTTCTTCAAACGGTTGATAGGAAAGAAGTTCAGCGGGGACGCCGTCCAGCAAACTATGGTCGTCCTGAAATCGTTCCTTCCCTTTCTGGAAATTCACAAACGTGGAGTATTGCTTTGGATTCGCTGTGCGCGGGCATTTCCAGAAGTAGGTGACCTCTAAAGTCTGGCCGGGAGTCGCTACATTGGTGGAAAGCGAAACGCCGACCAGCGTGACACCCCCGGGGAAAACGGCATATCCGTCCAAAGCGGGATGGGTTTTTTCCGCCAGAATGAGTTGTTGTGTGGCGCGGTTCGCCGGGGTCCCGGACTTCTGCATGGCCGCCACGAGGGCATGACGGGCGGGTTGGTGTTGTGGATAAAACGACAAGGCTTTTTCAAGCATCTCAATCAAGGCTGACGGAGTGAGCTGTTGTTTTTGGGTCAAGGTTTTTTGGAACAGCATTTCTGCCCGGACTTTCCGGTTCAGCCAGGTTTCGCCCTTGAAACAACCCCTCTCCGTCCATGACACCGGGGAGCCCAGAACTCCGTCAATATTGTCGGTCGCTTTTGATACGACCATCAGAATCATGGATCCCAGAGGTCGTTCTGTCCAGTGTTGGCCAGTCTGCTTCAGTACCGACCGGGTACGAGGGACATCCCGGGACTCCACCAGCAACCCGGTTGTTTCTTCAAAAGTCAGCTTGGCCGGCTTGCTGGGATCCCGGACGGGTAAATTCTGGACCGACCTGGAGAGGGACGAGGGGGCGTCGAGGTTTGTCAGTCGTGTCTTGCGGCAAGCCAGGCGCTCCGTCATCCAGCGCGGTCCGTAAAAGGTGCGTACATTCTCCTGATCCAGTATGGCGAGACAGTCGTCGACGGAGGGCAACTGGCGCGTGACATGGGACGCCTGTTTTAGAAACAAAACCTCATCCACGCAGACAAAGCGAGGGTCTGAATCGGGGAATTGCACCGTGATTCTCAGTCGCAGCACCCCGCCTGTGGGGCTTGTGAAGCGGACTTCCGGGAGACACTGAACGCCCTCCCATTTCAGGAAAGAACCCGACCAGAAATAGCTCGTGAAATTAAATTTCGGAAGTAGCGACTGCCATTGGGTGTCGCCAGGAGCCATGCCTTCGATGGCCAGGCTACCAGGGGTTCTTTCCATCGCGCTGACCATTCTTAATCCACACAGGGATTGCGGCTCGTTGAACTCGAAAGTGAGCGATGCGGATTCCCCGGCCTTGAGCCTTGTTTCCCATCCGGTGTTGAGATCCATATCGGTCAGGCAGTTTTGAGGCAAAACTCTCAGGTGATCCCGGACCTGGCTGATGACGGCGGGGTCCATGTAATCCCAGTCATCGGAGGGGGGTGTCAGGGCGTAGTCGACATGGATGCTGGACGCCTCAGGAGCTTGGAACATGATGGCGGAAAAGCGCAGGGATCGCCACTGGGTCTCAGTCAGGCGTGGAGCGTCAAAATCAAGCTCCTGGCCTTGGCTGCCGGAGTAGGCCAGGAATTCATGCAGATTCTCATAATTGTTTAGGATGGCGGGATGGGATGACAATTCCCAATGCCGTCCATAAGGGGCATATCGTTCCCAGACTGGATCTGCAACGCACAGTTTTTCATCGGACAGGAAATTAAGCCAATGCCAGAATGAATAAACGCCCAGAAGGGTGCCGTCGCACAGTGGGCTCAAGGTAGCGGCAATCCGATCTGATTCCTGTCGTTCGGCTGTTGGCGTCCGGCTCATTTCGGCGACTGGGGCCAGATGGACTGCAGCGAGAAGGGCGGTGAGGATCCAGCCGGATACCAGCCATTTTTTCTGGATTAACCAGCCCGCCACGCATCCCCACATCACGGCGATGGAGGGAAGTACAGGGAGAAAATAGCGTTGGTTGTTTTCGATAAAAACATATTTCGAGGTCACACTGACCGAAAGGAGGGCCAGCACCACCAGTGGGGCCGCGAGTTTGAAAGGAAACGCCCCGCCGCCTTTCTGTGACAGGGCGTCCCTGATAAGGAGAACGAAGAAAGCCGTGGCTAGGACCAGTCCCAGTCCCAAAAACAGAAGCCGGCCGATGTTTCCCTCGGCGGCATAATCCAAGGCGTTCAAAAGCGAGATTCCAAAGGCGACGATCCCTTCACTGGCAGACCTGGCTCCAAGATTTCCAGCAAATGCAAAGGTCCCCCAGGAATGAGTGGCATTCCAGATCCACCAAGGGGCGCTCCCGATGAAAAAGAATGGCAAAGCCAGCAGCAGGCCGTTGCGTATCAAGGTTTTCGAAACTCCCAAGAGCAGAATAACGCAGGCGGTGATGAGAAACACAACCATCAACTGGCCAGACCACCAGCCGATGCCACCGGCCAGCCCCAGACCCACATAAGCGCCGGGACTGACTTTTACCCCCGCTTTCAGGCGGGTCACAATCCGACACGATAGGTAAATCACCAGGAGGCCGCAATTCAGCATGGTCATGTATCCACCACAGGGTGCCACCGAATAATGGAGATAGGCATTGGAGCCTGCGAGGCTGATCAACAGGGCCACGAGGCCGGCATGGCGGCCGCCTGCTTCCCGTGCCCATAAATAGATCAGGAGGAGGGTGAGGCCCCCGATTAACGTGGTGCCCAGGAATGTCGTAAACAGGGATATGCCAATCACCTTACTTAGAAGAGCGGTTAGAGCGGGTTCCAAAGTGCCCATATACATTTGGCCGTAGAAGAAAATCGGAAAATCCGTTCCCTGGGCGATATGCTTTACCATCAGTGCCGTCAGGCAATAGTCTGAATCGGTAATGAAGTGGATCTGCCTGGCTTTGAAAATTCTGATTCCTAAACCCACCAGAATCAGGGTGGCGATCAGGAATCCCCACCTGATCCGGGAATTGATGAATTGG
>CAIZMS010000047.1 GCA_903934155.1 uncultured bacterium
CTGCGTCAAAAAATGGCCGCCATCGAACAGGCCAACATTAAAGAATGGATCCTCCGTGAACCCTCGCCGACCGCGAGATGACCTGTGTGGAGCCCTGCATCTGCGCGATAAACGGAGAGCAGAACGGAACGCTAGTAGTCGGCGACGGTCTGACCGCCTTTACGCCGGCGAGGAGCGAGATGGCCGAAGGTTTTGTGGTGAAGTCGGTAAAGCCCTATCCGAAAAAGGCGCAATGGCAGACCCCGTAACAATGTCAAGAGAAGCCCCAACTGAACGTCTTCTCCAAGAACCCCAGGGAATGATTCAACATGAACCTCTTATTGACTGCCGGCATAATGATCAGCGTCTCCTGCCTGGGCGCGCAATCGCTGTTCGCCGGCCTCATTTCCTCCACGTCTTCCATGAAAGAATATGAGAATGGCGCCGAGAAACTATTGGTTTACACGGATGTGCCAGGCCATGCTACGCTTATCAATGGTCGCAGTTCCCGCGCCAAGTCGGATGTCTATGAAATCAGGGTAAGATCCGCGGCGACTGGCAACGAGTGGGTGCAGTGTTTCGCCAGCATGACCTACAACAGGGCCAAGGAGTTGCCGCCGATGAAAGCGTTTGCAACGCCAACATCGAGCCATGCCTATCAGAAGTTTACCGCTGGCTGGACACATACTTACGCAAATATCGAAATGAGCGAAGGTGTCCCTGTTGAGGTGGAGATCAGAAAAATCGGCGACACGCCTCTCAACGGGGCCTCCGATATCATAAAATCGGCTGTTCATCCTGTCCAAAAAGTCATCTCTGGCAGCAAGCGAGACGACAACGGCCGGGTGTATTTCAAGATCAGCAAGCCTTGTCAAATCGTCATTGACATCAATGGCCAGATGGATGACCACAATGCCGCATTCCCTTCAACCACTCCGGGGGGTGCCATGAAGGGCAATCCACCTGTCCATTCCGTTGCCCTATATGCCAATCCGATCCTGCCCAAACCTGTTGCAGGCCCGGATCATAAAATTGTTACGGTGAATCCGGGCGACAGCTCCCCGACTTCTCTTTTGAAAGCACCTGAAGCCGCCGCATACGACACGTTAGTGTTTGCCCCCGGCGTTCACAACATCGGTGCATTTAAAGTTCATCCGGGAAAAGGTTATTACATTCCAGGTGACGCAATCTTGTATGGCAGCATGGATAATTCTGTGGATAAAGGTAAATACAGGTGCAATGGGGACTCCATCCGCATTTATGGATATGGAACGATTTGTGGGGTCAAGACTCCACATTATCAGAATTGTGACAATAACCCTGAATATCCGGAATGGAATGCTGCAGACAAGGATAAGCGTGGGGGAGGCGTGGGCCTCTCTATTCGAAATGCCTGGGATATAAAAATCACCGGCGTCACAATCGCGGATCCGGCCAACTTCAATACCAGGATTGATGGCCAGCATAAACGGACAAACGACAAAAGTTTAATGAGCTGGGTGAAGCTACACTCCTGGCGGGTGAATGGCGATGGCTGCGGAGGCTACATTCCGATTGAAGATTCTTTCTTGAGAACGAGCGATGACTCCACCTACGTTCGCGACTGGCGAAGAAGGTGCACATTCTGGAAGGATACGAACGCCAATCAGTTCCGCCATGTCAACCACATCGCAGGAGGGGTCGAGGACTGTGACATCCTCTACAGCCGCTGGCGTGATCCGAAAGGGGTCGGCAATGTTTTTGAATTTGCAACGTCGCTGGGCGGTAAACCTGGAGAGAAGCCGCTCAAGTTAACGATCCGGAACAATCGTTTTCACGATAAATTGTCCAATCCGAAGCATCTCATCAACTTGGATGCAGCAGAAACGCTCTCCGGTCTGACCTTTGAAAACATGGCGTTTTATCTGCCCCTGAATAAAAAATTGTCTGTAATTAAGGGAAGCAAGGAAGCGCCCTATACGGGCAAAGTGATGTTCAAAAACATCACGTTCCAGAACGGTTTGGACGGATCGGAACCGGTTAGACTCACCCAACGCAATTACAAAGACTACTTCGAAACAAACGAGTTTGTTGATAAAAGTATCTTTGAATAACTCTCATTAGAATGACCCAAATCATTGGAGTCTCATAAAGCCTTTCACAACCGTCTGTCTCACCGCAAAGAGAACGCTGACAAATGAAATACGCCCTCACACTCTTCACCGCCCTGATTGTCGCGCTATCGATTCCGGCGCTGGCCGCAAGCCTTGAGATCACACACGATCCTGCAACAGGCGGACCGGGCAAGTTCGCTGCTGAGGAGATCCGTCGAGAGGCCTTGGCACAGGGCATGACCCTGGGCGCTGACGCCGGTGCGACACGCATTGCGCTCGTCGTGGAAAAGGCGGGGGCCGCGGTTGCGCAAAGCTATTGCATCCGCGTACAGAACACAAGCGGCTGCCGCACGATCACCGTGCGCGGGGCCGATGCCGCTGGCGCGATGTATGGCGGACTGGATATCGCGGAGGCTCTTCGTACAGGCATGTTCGATGCGCTGAAGGACTCCGACCACACGCCCCATATCGCACGGCGCGGCATCAAGTTCAACATCCCGCTCGACCTCCGCACGCCCAGCTATACGGACTGCTCCGACGCCGCGCAGGCAAATATTCCCGAAGTATGGGAGCGCACGTTCTGGACGGAGTTTCTTGACGCGATGGCGCGTCACCGCTACAACGTGCTCTCGCTCTGGAGCCTCCATCCCTTCCCCTCCATGGTCAAGGTGCCGGAGTTCCCGGAGGTCGCGCTGGATGATGTCTGGCGCACGCGTGCCAGGCTGGATGACAACTTCAGTTTCTCTGGCGTCGGCTTTGTCCGGCCTGCCATGCTCGCTGATCACGAGGTGGTGAAGCGGATGACCATGGACGAGAAGATCGCGTTCTGGCGCTGGGTCATGCAGCAGGCTGCCGACCGCGGCATTCAGCTCTATGTCTTCACCTGGAACGTCTTCACCTTTGGCGCCGAGGGCAAGCATGGCATCACAGATGACCTGGGTAATGAGATCACTAAAAAATATTTCCGCGCCAGTGTGCGTGAGATGGTGAAGACCTACCCGCTGCTCGCGGGCATGGGCATCACAGCTGGTGAAGGCATGCCCCATAAAATGGATTCCAAACTTAAGGAGGCCTGGCTCTGGGAGACCTACGGCGAGGGCGTGCGCGATGCGCTGAAGGAC